>DASRRN010000128.1:0-8094 GCA_035695685.1 Acidobacteriaceae bacterium
AACATCCGGTTAGCTACGCAGAAAACACGAAAAGATTGAAAAAGTCACAGGCTCTCAGGATGACGATTTCGTGGGAGTTTTGAAGAAAACATCCCAAACAAATTAGCGCTTATGGGACGACAGTCCTGGGCTAAGTTCAGCAAGTTCAGCCGTCCCTTCGGGACTAAATTTCTAAATTTCCAGTTCTCACACGCCCTCTAAAAGCCGTATGGGCGAAGCCTGGGCTAAGCCGCCTCGCTGAAGCCCGTACCCTTCGCTTGATTCTCGCCCGGGAGTTGCTGGTGAATCCAGCAGAAGCGACCGCGGGCTACGCCCGTTTTTTCGTCCAGCCCGTTCTGTTCCGACTGTTTGCTGACAACTGTCCCGATCGAGGTGGGTGAAACGTACCCGCTTCAGCGTCCGAAGCCCAGGCGCATAGCTAACTGGTCGGGGAGTCCGGCGCGCATGATACGCATTTGCGCCAGCCGGAAGTCATAGGGCTCGCGGCGGAATTCGACTACCATCCGCTCATCGTCGTACAGCGCGAACGCCGCTCGGCGGTCATTATCCCTGGGTTGCCCGACAGAACCGGGATTGATCAAATAACGCGCCCCCGGAACCAAAACCAACTCCGACACATCAGGGTCATCATCACTGGAGTAAACCGGATCTAACTTGAACCAGTCCTCCCCGTGAGCGGCAAAGCCACCCTGCAGATGCGTATGGCCGAAGAAATTAATGCGGGTTTCCGCCTGCTTCAAGGGCAGTCTTGCGTCGCGCACGGAGAGCAGATATTCATCCTCATCAAGATAGGATCCGTGCATGCAACTCACCTGGGGACCATCCGGGGTGACCGGTCCGCGAACCATATGCTGTAGCCACTCGATATGCTCCGGTGTGAGTACCTGGCGCGTCCAGCGAGCGGCGCGGCTGGCCACCGGGTTAAACTCCTCCAGCGAAAGCTGCCCGCTGCAAGCCCGATCGTGATTGCCTCGGACAAAGGTATTGCCCAGACCCCGCACCCGCTCGATCACTTCGTTGGGCGCCGCCCCGTAGCCCACCACGTCGCCCAGATTCCAGACAACATCGTGTTCTGGGGCAGCCTCAAGGACAGCCTCGAGGGCATCGATATTGGCGTGAATGTCGGAAATGAGTAAAGCGCGCATAGTGCCAGTGCCTGCTGACGGCGCACTTTTCAGGGGCATTGCGCCATCCCAAAAACAGCCGCAACGGCCAGAATATCAGACCGGTTGGATGGAGCGTACCCAGTGGCCAGGAGCTTGCTCGACAAGAGTTCCGGTCGTGCTGTCGGCGGCAGCCAGCGTAGCCAAAGGCCGGTCGCGGTCGGTGGTAAGGGTTGGCACCGCTCCCAGCAGGCTCTTTGTATAGGCATGCCCAGGGTGAAGAAAGACCTGGTCGCGCGTGCCGGTCTCAAGCAGCATGCCCCGGCGCATCACGGCAACGCGATCTGCGATCTGTGCCACCACGGCCAGATCATGGGAGATGAACAGCATGCCCAAGCCGTTACGTTGTTGCAGGGCTTTGAGTAGAAGCAGAATCTGCGCCTGCACGGTGACGTCCAGGGCGGTGGTAGGCTCATCCGCGATCAGTAGCGAAGGCCGGTTCACCAACGCCATCGCGATCAGCAGGCGTTGCCGCTGACCGCCGGAAAACTGGTGAGGATAGTCGCGCAGGCGGCGCTCCGGCTCGTCAATCGCCACGGCGGCCATGGCCTCCACAACGGCGTCACGCACCTGCTTGCGGCCGAGTTGCGGTTGGTGGGTTTCGATGGCTTCGGCGATCTGCCGGCCCACCGGCATGACGGGATTGAGAGCCGTCATGGGCTCCTGGAAAATCATGGCAATCTTACGCCCACGATAGTGGCGCATCTGATCTGGCTTCAACGCCAACAGATCCTGGCCCTCGAAGCGGATCGCGCCTTCGACCCGCGCCGCGGCGTCAAGCAGCCGCAAGATGGAGAGCGAGGTCAGCGACTTTCCCGATCCTGATTCGCCCACCAGGCCCAGCACCTCGCCCTGGTCAACGGAAAATGTCAGATCCCGGACCACTGCCTGGTCGCGAAAATAGATGGATAAATGGTCAACTTCCAGCAGGGTAGCCACGGGCCAAGATTACAACATGATGGAAGGAATAGAGCGGACTCCGCGCGTTGATTGCGGCCTCAGCCTGGGCATTTGGCACGTAGCGGTAACAGTTGCATAAATAACCAACCCCTGGCCGAAGCCAGGGGTTGATGAACGTTCTCCATCGCAAACTACTTGCCGGTGTTGTCCATGGTAATGCCGCCCGGGGTTTGTTGATTCTTTTTCGCTTCGTTCGCTTTGCGAGTCGCCATGGTCTTGTCGCGCCATTGATCGAACATAGCCAAGTCCGCCTTGTGTCCGGCCTCATCGCCGCAATCAAGATCGGCCTTGCGCCGGTAGAGCAAGCTGAGATAGGACATCGCGTCATCATACCCAGGACGCAGGTTGATAGCCTGCTGCAATTCCTTGATGCCTTCGTCGACAACGGGCCCGTTCTGTTCAGCCAGCTTCTGGCATGCGGCCTTGTCCTTAATCATGTCGCCGTTGTCCTGCAATCCCAGGCCATTACGAACCTGGATGGCGTTCCTGTAGGCAACACGCCAATCGATGACCCCAATAGTGTAGTGCGCGACCGGGTCATTGGCATCGACGGTTGTGACCTTTCTCTGCCACTGCTTGGCTTCGTCCGTCTTGCCCGTATTCAGGTAGACCGCGGCAATTCCCTTTAGGGCAGTCAGGTCGTTCGGGTCCTTCGCCAGGACCTTCTGGTAGGCATCCACCGCCAGCTGCGCATTCTTCGTATTCTCAGGGGTGTTTGCGTCCGGAACTACCTGTTGAGCGTACGCCGTGGCGAGATACAGAGGAGCGTTTTGCAGGGTCGGGTCAAGCCGTTCCGCGTTCTGGAAGTGGTCGATTGCCTCTTCAAATTTGGCGTTCTTATACGCCTGCACACCCTTAATCAATTGATCGCGAGCCTGCAGCTTACTGCACCCGGTTACCATGGTCAGCAGCGACAGGGTGGCGACCGCCAGCACCGGAATATATGCGCTTCGCTTCATTCTGGTTTAAATCTCCTTATAATCGCCAGGCTCTGCCTGATCTCCTACAAGCTTACCCGGCCAGCAACTCGAGGGGAAAAATCTCCGCGCAGTGATTGTAATTGGTTTGTGCGCGCTGGCAAGTCCCGCCCAAAAAACAGAGCCCGCGGCTGCTCAAGAAGCAGCCGCGGACATTTTCCAAAGCGCGGCAAACCGTCGAACTGGTGCTTGTTTATCGTTGCTCATGCGGCAGGTCAGGCAACCTTTCCTTCAATTCCAGTGCGGCACAATCAGCAGCTTTCTGGATACCAGGGCCCGGCCTGCAAAAAACGTTACCGCTTTACTGCCCAGCTGCTACTTTCGGCGTGATGAGGCCAATATGGTCCACGCCCGCCTCATGACCGATGTCGAGCACATCCGCCACAGAGGAGAAGTCCAACTCTGGATCCCCCTTGACGAACATGACCTTCTCAGCTCGGGTGGCAAAAATTCCTTCCAGCTTATTCAATAGATCCCCGTGGGAAATGTCCAGCTCATTGATCTTGTACCCTGGAACACCTCCACCGGCCCGATGCAAGATCTGGACCACGATGGTGCGGTCATTATCCTGCTGCTTTTGCGGCTCCTTCGGAGGCTGCGGCACCAGGGCATCGAGTCCCTTCGGAGTTACCGGCGTGATGACCATGAATACGATCAACAGTACCAGCAGCACATCGATCAGCGGAGTCACATTGATGTCGTGGGAAAGACCCCCCTGTCCACTCGGTCCCATTGCCATGTTCGTTCCCTCGTTTCCTGAATTCTGTACTACGTTAGGTTCGGTCCGAGCTCACTGCCCGGCGGGTGGGGTAGGAGCTGGCTGCGTGGCTTGGTCCTGGCGGCGATCGGTCAGCAAACCTACCTGATCTACGCCGGCGGTGCGCACGTCATCAATAGCATCCATGACCGTGCCGTACTGCGCCCGTGCGTCTGCACGCATAAAGATCTGTTTGTCGGTCTTGTTCTGCAGCAGGTCGGCCACCTTGGCGCCAAGATCCGCCATCGATACCTGGTTTTGTCCCAGGTACACCTTGTTATCCCGTGTGATCGCCACTACCACCGCGTCTTCTTTGTCGGCATCGGGCATGGAGGTCGGGTCGGTGACTTTGGCCAGCTCGATATTCACCTTGTTCTGAAGCATGGGGGTAATGACCATGAAAACGATGAGCAGCACCAGCATCACGTCCACCATGGGAGTGACGTTGATGTTCGAATTTACCTTGGCGCCTTCGTTTCTAACTACGATTGCCATTGTTTTGCTCCGTGGGTTGAGCGGCTATAGCGTTTTCAGAGTGGGTGCTGTTGTATTCTGACCGGCCGGCCTGCACCAACTATGAAAACGCTCCAGGCTTGCCCACCTTCAAGATGACTTTCTGTGAGTCCGGTGAAAACCACCAGGTTGGAACGGATTTTCTTGATCCGTTCCAACCGGTGCAGGATTCCCGCTGTTGAGTGCTTGAGGTCCACACGCCGTTTAGCGGCGGTGGCTCTGCTTGATAAAGTAGTCGATCAATTCGCTAGAGGAATTGTCCATCTCCACATCAAAGGCTTCCACCTTGCCGGTGAAGTAGTTGAAGGTCATAACGGCCGGGATAGCCACCAAGAGGCCGAAAGCCGTGGTGACCAGGGCTTCGGAGATACCGCCGGCGACTGCGCCGATACCGGAGGTCTTCTGGGTTGCGATCTGTTGGAAGGCGTTCAAAATACCGACCACTGTTCCGAACAGCCCGATGAAAGGGGCCGTGGAACCGATGGTTGCCAGACCGCCCAAGCCCCTCTTCAACTTGGCGTGGACAATGGCTTCCGAGCGCTCGAGCGCGCGCCGGCTGGATTCGATCTGCTCGTCGGTGACCGCGCCGCCACTGCCGTAGTTGCGGAACTCCTGCAGCCCGGCGGTGACTACTTCGGCCAGATGAGACTTCTTATTGCGGTCAGCAACTTTCACTGCTTCATCCAGTTTGCCTTCCTTGAGGGCGCCGGCAACGCGTGGCGCAAACTCGCGGGATTGCTTACGAGCCGCACTGAAGTAGAGGGCGCGATCAATGATCACAGCGAGGGACCAGATGGACATGACAAAAAGCACGGCGACAACGGTCTTAGCGGCGTTGCCCATGTTGTGCCAAAGGTCCATGGGGGAGAAGCCAACGGTTTGTCCGTTATCCTGGAAAAGGTACATACCGAGAGCTGCCTGATGGGCGAGGTGAGCGAGAATCACTGAATCTTTCCTCCTACGGAATGACTTTGGTTATAGCTCTGAAACATCCAGATGCTAGCACTGAGCCGCTTCGTTCCGAAATGACCCGAAGTGGCCACAAGGGGGATTGCCGGATACCACCTTTCGGACAAGGTAGCGCCGGCGCATAGGGTTAACCGCCGAGATTGAAGACCACGTTGACAGTAGTCTCCACTTCGACTGGATCTCCATTAAGCAGATAGGGCTTGTAGCGCCAGGCGCGGACGGCATCCAAGGCCGCTTGCTGCAGCATCGGAGGACCGCTGACGACCCTGAGGTTCTGGATCGAACCGGTCTTGGAAATAGTGGCTTGCAAAACCACGGTTCCCTGAATACGGGCCGCTTTCGCGATTGCAGGGTACTGGGGCGTGACCTTATCCAGCAGGTTGCCGGCCATGACACCGGACGAAATACTCAGCTTCTTGGGGGGCGCCGATTTGACGACAGGGCCCGATCCGATGCCGCCGAGGATACCTCCCATGACGCCACCGGGGGTGCCGCCGCCCATGCCTTCCATGCCGGCAACACCCATGGCCGGCGGGGCTGCCGACTCCTTAATCTGCTTGATATCTTTCGGGATCTTGCTGGGTGCCTGCAATTCATTGTTAAGCATCTCAGACTTGATTTTGACCTGTACGGGAGCCTGAGGTGGAGGTGGCGGGGGAGGCGGTGGTGGTGGCGGCGGGGCAACCAGCAGCGTGGCCATCATCTGCGTGGGCAGCGCTTCAGGGTGCAACAGTGGCCAAATAATTAGTGCAGCGAGGATAATCCCGTTAATGCACAGAGTAAGGATCGACCAATACTTACTCTTGGTTTTGAGCTTCCCACCAGACTCCATTAGAGAATCTTCAAACATCGCCTTACCTCGGATATTCGAACTTGTACCTGTTTAGACACCGGCACTCGTTTTTTTGATCCCAAAGGGCTATTGGCATGCCATGACACTCTGTGCCGGCGCCCGCCAGGTGCAGGTGGGAGCCAGCCATCTAGCTTTCTCCCTCTATCAAATTGAGAGTGCCGCTGCGGGGTCTTTAGTTGGCTGTCTATTTTTTCACCTGGTAAGGGCAACTCAGACCCTGGCTTTCTTACTCGCAGGCAGAACCGCCTTCTTGCCCCGTTTAGCTCGCCACTCCTGGTAGGCCACCAGCATGGGTGCGGCGACCGCAATCGACGAATAGGTACCAATGAGGATACCGATCACCAGGGCGAACGAGAAGCCATGCAGGACCTCGCCGCCAAACAGGTAAAGCGATAGGACGGTGAGGAACGTCAGCCCCGAGGTCAGAACCGTCCGGCTCAGGGTCTGGTTGATACTGCGATTGACCACGCTGGTAAGGTTCTCACGGCGCGAGATGCGCAGATTCTCGCGGATGCGATCGAAAACCACGATCGTATCGTTCATGGAATAGCCGATCAGGGTCAGAATGGCGGCGATGACGGTCAGGGTGATTTCCTTGTCCCTTAAGCTAAAGGCGCCTACGGTGATCAGGGTGTCGTGGAAGACCGCCACCACCGCGGCCACTCCATAAATCAGCTCGAAGCGGAACCACAGATACACGAGCATCCCGGCGAGCGAGTACATAACGGCCCAAAAGGCCTGCTTGCGGAGCGCAGCACCCACCTGGGGTCCGATAATGTCGGCTGCGAACACATGGTAGCCGGAGAGATAAGCGCTCTGCTTCAGCTGGTTGACCACCGCCGGATCAGCCACGCCGTTGAGCTGGTCGATGCTGCTAAAAATGCCGCCAAGGTCGTGGTCGCGGTGGTTCAGAATGGCCTCCGCCTGCTGAGCATATTTCTGCGAGCCGCCTCCCGCACTTGCCAGGTGCTCGGGGTCGTTCTGTTCCAGAAGCTGGGCCACGGCTCCCTGGCTGGCGTTGTCTAAATCCAGCTTGCCCCGGTTGGCCGGCCCGGTAGTCGAGTAGTTGGCATTCAGCGCCTCCACGATGGTCTGACGTCCGGTATCGAGGGTCGACTCCTGAGTTTCGTTTTGCGCCAGCGAAATAGCCACCTGGTGCTGCATCGAGGTTCCGTAGGTCTGGATGCGAGCGTCGTGGATACCGGCGTGGTCGATCGCCTGGCGAATTCGATCGGGGTTTGGCTGCTGCTCGAATTGAACGTAGATCAGCGTGCCGCCGCGAAAGTCAATGCCCAGCTTGATGCCGTGCCAGAAAAGCATCGACAGCACCCCGGCCACACTGAAGATCATGGAAAACGCCAGGAAGTACCACTTCTTCCCCAGCCAATCAACGTTAACGCTATGAAAAAATTCCACTTGAAAAACTCCGCATTACTCGTAAGCCGCCACTATCCGATCGAAAGCGCTTCTCCGCGCTGTTTACGCTTGAGGATCGAATCGAAGATGTGGCGAGAGACAAAGACCGCAGTGAACAGGTTTGCGAACAACCCAAAACTCAGCGTCACGGCAAAACCCTTGACCGGTCCGGTGCCGAACAGGAACAGAATGAGGGCCGAAACAATGGTCGTCACGTGGGTATCGAAAATGGTGGTCCAGGCATGCGCAAACCCCTGGTCGACCGCCGCCGCAGGTGCTTTGCCGGCACGCAATTCTTCCCGAATGCGCTCAAAGATCAGCACATTCGAGTCGACGCCCATGCCAATGGTCAGGATCACCCCGGCAATGCCCGGCAAGGTCAACACGGCTTTGGAGAAGCCCATAAAGCCGAGGAGGATCAGCAGGTTCAGAATCAAGGCCAGGTCCGCGTTGATGCCCGCGCCGTGATAGTAGACGAGCATGAAG
>DASRRN010000129.1:0-17080 GCA_035695685.1 Acidobacteriaceae bacterium
CTGCCGGCAGGAAAGGGGGAACCAATTTTGTGAATGCTTCCAGATCCCTCGCATGGCCATTCATACCGATCACGGTTTTGATGATGGGACTGCGGGCAGGCGCGCAGAATGTGACTACGTCGCAATATGACAATGCGCGCAGCGGCGCCAATCGGCTCGAAACCATCCTGACTCCGCGCAATGTGAATGTTCGCCATTTTGGAAAGAGATTCACGCTGAAAGTCGACGGAGACATCTACGCGCAACCACTCTTTCTCGCAGGATTGGAGATACCTGGCAAGGGCCGGCACGATGTAGTGTTTATTGCGACCGAGCACGACAGCGTATATGCCTTCGATGCCTACGGCCACCCCGCTGTGCCGCTTTGGCGGGTGAACTTTCTCAGTAAGGGCGTCACGACTGTTCCGGAGGATGACGTCGAATGCCCCTTTATCGCGCCGGAAGTCGGAATTACGTCCACACCCGTAATCGATGCGGATACTGGAACGCTGTACGTGTTGGCACGGACCAAGGAATCGACACGGGGGCCTTCGAATCATTACAGGCAGCGTTTGCATGCGCTGTCGGTGACAACCGGGCTGGAAAAGTTCGGTGGTCCGGCCGATATCAAGGCCATGATCGCTGGGAGCGGAACTGGTAGCCAGTCGGGAAAAGTACAATTCGATCCGTTACGCGAGAATCCTCGCGCCTCACTGCTGCTGGCGAACGGATCGGTTTATCTTACCTGGGGTTCTTCCTGCGATGTCGGGCCCTACCACGGCTGGGTGATGGCCTATAACGCGCTCACCCTCAAGCGGAAGGCAGTCTTCAATGCATCTCCCGACGGGGATGACAGCGGCTTTTGGGCGAGCGATACAGGACCGGTCGCCGACAACAGAGGCGATGTATTTCTTGCGACGGGGAATGGGCGCTTCGACGCAGCCAGGGGTGGGCGCGACTATGGAGATAGTCTGCTCAAACTCGGGGGACAAAGTCTCAAACTCGACGACTATTTCGCACCTTCCAACGTCGACAAACTAGACGCCGAAGATAATGATCTGGGTTCCGGAGGACCGTTGCTCTTGCCTGTGCAGCCGGGACCGCGCCCACATCTCGTCGTGATTGCCGGCAAAGGCGGGACCATCTACCTGATCGACCGCAATCACATGGGCCACTACCAGCCAGGCAGTGATAGCCAGGCGGTGCAGACGATCCCGAGCCCCGGTGGCGGCGTCTGTGGCTCAATGGGCTATTGGAACCACAATCTCTATGTGCTGAGCAACAGTTCAAAGGATGCCCTGCGCCAGTTCACCGTGCAGAACGGAAGACTCTCGCTCAAAGCGGCAAGCGGTTCCCGTTTCCCAGCCATTTGCGCAACCCCGACTGTTTCGGCGAACGGCTTGCGGGATGGTGTGCTTTGGGTGCTGCACTCGAGGGCATGGAATGCCGACGACACAAACGCGGTGTTGTTCGCCTTCGATGCCCTCGATACCTCCCGGTTGCTCTACGCGAGTGAGCAAAATCCGTCTCGCGACCGCGCCGGGCTGGCCCTTCGGTTCAATATTCCGACCGTCGCAAACGGGCACGTCTATGTGGGAGCAAAGCACGAAGTTGATGTGTACGGCCTGTTGTCTCAAGAGAAAGCACGTAAATGAAGGTCAGATACGGCGCCAGCATTCCTCATTCACCGCGCCAGGCTACTCTGTCTTTTCTTTGCCATTTTGGTGGTGGGCTTCGCCCTGTGGATCTTTCATCCATTTCGCCAGGGAGTCGCCGCTCAGTTCCATGCGGATCACATCCAACTCACCATGGTCGTAGTCAGCGATCATCATGCGCAGGGCCTCACCTTTTTCGCGAACGAAAATGATGGACTGGCTCTTGCCTTGCTTGTCGTGCTCGTTGATGAACGGCTGCCACTCGGGTCCCAGATGATTGCGGACCAACGAGGAGAGCTCGGACGCGTCGAGTGTTGCTTTCACGCCGTCGAACTCGACTACGCGAAGACCCTTCACGCCCCCGTGGGTGGCGAATCGAGCACACAGACTCACGAAGCTCATCATAGGAATGCGTGTCGCGTGCGCATCATAGCGATGGGCGAGTTCACTCACCAGGCCGTCGAAGTCACGGTCTGCAGCAAAGGAGTAAACCGTCGCACTCACCAACAGCAGCACTGCAATTGACGCAAAGCGTAGACGCGTCATTTGCCACCATCCTTAGCCGTATGTGCGCCAACACCCTTTGGGATGCCGAAGTTGCCGTCTAACTTGGAAAGCTCTGACGGATCCAGGGTGCCCGCGATGTACACCAGATCCAATTCTTTCGATTCCGAGTCCAGCACGAACATGCCCTGTATTTTCCCGTCAACGATCTTCATGTAGATATCGGTGTCTCCCTGGCCTGTTTTTGAGCGCTCGCGGACCATGGGCGACCACTCCGAACCCCTGAACTGGCTGCGGATGCGCTCCAGGTCTGCGGCCGTATACTGCCCTGGCTGGTCGAAGTCATATTCGCGAACGTAGACGCCGTCAAGTTTTTCGATGATCCGCTTTGCCTCCATGTCGTCTTCGTCCTTGCTCAGGAACTTGCCGGCAAAGGTCAGCATCTTCTTGTCCATGGAAACTTCCGTGTAGTTGCTGGCGCGAGCTGCTAGTTCTTTCTCGAGCGTGGCTGGAAACGGAGGAGTGCCGTTCTGCGCTCCAGCCGAAAGGGCAATCAGGCAGGATCCTAATGTTGCGACAATGGGAAGGTTCCTCATTCTGAGTCTCCTTTGGTAGATTTCAACACCTTGTGCTGCACGTCGTTCAGTGTCGCGGCACTCATGCGTAGTGCGAGAATGAGCTGGTTGCGTGCGCGCTCGCCGGCGATGCGCTCCTTCTGTTGGTGCTGCCAGTAGCTACCGCCTGCAAGCCCCAGCAGCAGGGCCACCGTTGCCCAGCGCATCATCGGCACCCAAAAAGTTCGCTCTTTCTGGAATGAGGGCACTGGCGACGTTCCGGGTACGCGGGCCATCACCCGCGCGGTGAATCCCGCCGGCGTTTGCCGGGGTCTGAGGCCCTGCCGCAACAGGCGCTCAAGGTCTTCGCGTTCATCCATGACGTGTGTACTCCTTCAATGTGTCTTCCGCTCTCGCGCGCATTAACTTCAGCGCTCTTTGCAGATGGCTCTTCACGGTTGCCAACGGCATCTCAAGCGTTTCCGCGATCTCTCCTGGCAGCAGGTCCTCTTGATAACGCAGCAGAACGACCACCCGCTGCGCCGGCGGCAGCGCAAGTAACAACCGCTCTATCTCCGAGGCCAGGGGTAAAGATCGTTCTTCTCTGGGCGTTTCCGACATCCAGTCTTCGAACTCGGCAGCGCCATGGAGGATGCGTGGTCTGCGGCGGAGGGCATCCGTTGCACGATGCACCGCGACTCGGCGCAGCCATGCGATAAGGTGCTCGTCCGACGCGATCGTGTCGAACACCCGGTACAACTCGAGGAAAACGTCTTGTGCCACTTCTTCAGCAGTTCCACGGTCGCCGAGCACACGGTACGCGATGCTGTAGACCCGCGATTGATGGGCCTCGACAATCTCACGAAACTCGCCGGTGATCCCTGGCACTCCGCCTCCGACCTGCTGCCGTACTCTCATATACGAAAAGTAAGGCCGGCCGGAATGCAATTCGCTGGGTTTATTTTTAAGCTGGGCGAGGCAGGCGATCGGCGTGAGGGAAATGGGGAAGCCGGTTGGGGGCTGAGGCAGCCGCTGAGCATGGGAATGGGGTGAGAGCATCCATTACCGGTAGGAGCGAACGGGCGGAACTGCTGCAATCGGTGTCATGTCGCCATTCTGCCTCCGCTCTTCTGAGACAGGCTATTGGTCGAAGCAGATATGGATCGTAACAAAGGTTTGGCTGGCAAGAAACCATTGTCGATGCCTGATTCTGAAAGGCTGCGTGCCTGCCTCTCCAAAGGTTTGGAGTATGCCGTGGTAAGAACGTGCCAATCGTTCTGCCCGCTCCACGAATGGCCAGAAATCGATTGCATCCCCGATCGACCGCGGCTCGCCGTAGCTGACGGTGACAACATGGGCGTTTGGTGTTGATGGATCTGTGAAGTCGAATTCGTTATAGATTTCGTCTGCGGCTTGTGGGGCAAGGCGGCCAAGTTCTTCAAGGGTCGCACCTCCTGGAGAGCGTAACGCCTCGTCGGTCGGCGCCGGTTCGCCTTGCATATCGGTCAAGCTCTGATCCGAGCATCTAAGGCCTAGAGTAATCAAGGCCGTGACGATGTTCTCATCAAGCCAGCGCCATCCTTGGCACACGATGATTGAGTCTGGTCTCTTCTGCGTCTCCGGGCATGTCAATTGGGAGATTCGATGGTTTGCGATGGCGACGGCTCGCCGATAGGCTTCCTTGAAGCCCGTGAATGGCTGTGCCGCTCCGATTCTTTTCTTGAAGAGGGCTGAAATACGGTAATTCTGCCGGCTGTAATGCAGGGAGGATAACTCCGCTCGCGTAGTACAGACGAGACCCTTCTGCCACAGATCTGTGCCGGGAGCAAGCTCGCCATCACCGCCCGGTGCAAGGAATTTGGAAGAAGTGTCCATTACCTATCCTGGTTTACGCGACGTTTACGCGACCCATCGAACATCACCGCAAGCATGGTCCCCCCTTCGGCATTCCATCAAGAGTGCGGAGAATCAGGAAACCAAGGCCGTCCTTCTGGTGTTCTCGGAAGTCGAAAGCCACCAGCCATTCCCAGAGCACCAACAGGTCTCATCCGGGGATGTCCCGAGTTTCAGCGAACGCACCTTCCCGGAATCTCCTCGTTTAAATGCTTCGGCGAGCCTTTTCGCTGTCTCCTGGTCCCTCGCTCCAACGCAAGGAATAATCACCACCGGTGAGATAAAGCGCGCGTCAAACTGTTTTTCTGTAACCCGCGTGATGAGCAGCATGCCTCCAAGACCAGGCATATTTCCCACTCCATCAGGAGTGAGTGGAACGAGCAATCGTCCGCCTGGACGTAACGCATCAAGCCAATTTTGCAGCGGGGCGGTACACCCTGCGCTGACATAGACGGCATCGCAGTTGGGGAGAGAGGCTTCCGCTCCCGAACGCTGATAGACAGTTACATTCGGCAGATTTGCAAGACACCGAGCCGCTCTTTCTGCCAAGACCGGTTGGATTTCATAAGCAGAAACATCACCGCCCGGACCTGTAAGTTGTGCCAAAATCGCCGTATAGTAACCCGCGCCAGCGCCAATGTGGACAATGGTTTCACCTTCCATCACGTTGAGCGCAGCGAGACAGAGGGCATGCAGCATAGGTTGGCCATTGTTAATCCCCTGTTCATCTTCCAATGCAACGACAATGTCCTGATACAGAAATGCCGGATCATCGGATGGAGTTTGGATATATCCACGTGCAGTAAACACTTTCCACGGTCCTGGCCCGAGATAGTGCTCCCGAGGCGTCGCCATGAACGCGGACGTGAGCCGGCTTTTCGGCATCCCCACGCTGGAAGTGATCAATTCCGCATAGAACATTCGATGAGCTTCCAGTGTCGCCATATTCTCTCCTCAAGATCGGCTTCTTCGGTACGAACTCCGTCATCCTACTTCCTTCGTATTGTTTTCGCCGATCTCTTGTCCTCCTGTTCCGCGATCAGCCATGTTGTTAGTTCGTGAAAGCCAGCTTTGAAATCATCTTTTGTTGAGAAGATCTGGGCAACCAATCCCCACACTGTGCTGATGATGATGCGTGCGGCGGATTCCAAATCAAGATCGGCGCGAAACGACCCGTCGTTTCGACCCTTTTTGAGGGTTTCGATAACGTCTGCTTGCCAACCTGCGTGAAGCCGTTGAACCAGTCTCCGAATTGCGGGATCGCGGGGGGCCCGGCCAACGAACTCCCGATAGACCCCAAGCATCTCCGGTCGGTCCATGTAGTAGACGATGGCATCTTTCCATTGGCGATCAAGCGCTTCAACGGCTGTTTCGTCTTCTACGGCCGCTGCTTCTGCACGAAATCGGCTTAACAGGAGATTCGCAACGCCTTCTATGAGGTTTTCCTTGGTTGGAAAATGATGGTGCAGCGTGGCGCTGTTGATGCCAACAAGCCTGGCAATGTCTCGTGTTCGCAAACCTTCGAAGCCGTCTTTCGCAATGACCTTGAACGCAGCTTCGACGATCATTTTGCTGCGGACCTCCGCATCGAGTCTAGTCCGAACGCCAACAACTCTCGATCTGGTCCCGTCAGCTTTTCGATCTGTTGTTCTTTTCGCCATGGTCATCCAGGGGATGCTTGGGAATGTTTGAAATACCAGTCTATTCGCACCATTCATGTCTTCAAAGAAGACTGCATGTCTTCCGAATCGCTCTATGGAATAGGCAGGGGGAATAGGCAAGCTTCAAATTTGACTATCAAGCAGATGCTTGGTAAGTTTAATACAGTTGTCAAGCATGTGCTTGATAGACCTAAAGTCTTGGAAAGACAAGTACATCTCAACACAGCTTCACGAGATCCTCTGTGTCACACGACCTTGTGCATTACCCGGGCTGTCACATAAGCAATCAACGCAGGGAAAGCCATTGGAGTCTGCTATGTTCACCGCTTATGTTGTTTTCACTTTGCTGGCTGCCGCCGCTAATGTTTATGCGGCCGCCCTTGACTTCTCCCATTCCAAAAAGCTCCTCCTCAGCATGGCAAAGGTGGGAGTGCCTGAATCGTGGTTGCCGGTGCTGGGCGCGCTCAAGGCAGCGGGTGCAATTGGACTGTTGGCCGGCTTGTACGTACCAGCGATCGGGACAGCCGCCGCAATCGGTCTCGCACTGTTCTTCGTCAGCGCCATCATCACGCATTTGCGCGCTCAAGATTACTCGTTCGGTGCCGCCGCTGTATTTCTACTACTCGCTGCAGCCGCTCTCGTGTTGGGACTGTATGCCAGAGGATCGGAGGCGTGGACGCTGAGGCTGCGTTAGCCAGCCTGGAGCGTCTTCGAGCATGGAGGCAGCCCAATTGTTCGACGGTCTTTGGAGGCTGCGGAAAAAGTCTCTCCTGCGGGAAAATCGTAGCCTCAGCCGCTAAAGCCGCATTCATCTCAAATTTCCGTATAGCCGACTACACACTCGGAACTGGAAGGAGCGCCGAGATCACGCCTCAATGATTGAGTTGCCCGTTCTCGCCAAGTGGGATCGAAGTTATCGAAAGCGAGACTTTTCAGGAGCCCGGCTTGATTCGCAGGCTCAAGCAAAGCACTTGCCTCATGGTTCGCTGATCTCTTTGCCATAGATTTGTCGGTTCTTGTCGCCTGGGCGGAGTGTTGCCATTGCCAAGCAGGACGTAGGATGGAAGGGCCTGCCGACCTAACACATCTTAGAGCAGCCCGCATCGGCAGCTCGCCTCCAGGAACTTAGCGCATCTTTCCGCTGCAGGAGGGTTTGGCACAGCGGTATACTCCCTGCGTAGAAGCCGGGGACTATTCCGTTGACCGCGCGACTTCTTATTTGCGCACTGCTCCTCTTCAATCTGTCGGCTCTCGCGTCTGCACAGCAAACTCAGCTGGAGATCCCTGGACTGAATGACTATGAGCCAGCTCCGATGTACGATCCAGCCCAGGGGACCATCCGGCTTGATGTTGAGGTGAAGGACAAGTCCGGATATCCGGTGACTGGCCTCAGGCAACAGGACTTCACGCTCCAGGACAATGGCCAGCCAGGCACAATTGTCACCTTTCAGTCGTTCGATGCTCTGAGCCGAAGGGCTGACCCTCCCGTGGAAGTCATCCTGGTCATCGATGAATTGAATATGCAGGAAGGGCCGCAACTTCAGGCCGCGGAAGACGAAACTGAGACCTTTCTGCGCCAGAACCAGGGACATCTTGCGCAACCGGTTTCGATTTACCGGATTACGAGAGATGGACCCTGGACGGGATCGTATTCCTCCACAGATGGGAATGCCCTTGCCGAAGAAATTGCTCATCAAAGCGCACCGCATGTGAGCTGGAAGAAGCCAAACGTCTCTGTGCATGCGGGCCCATTTACGGCCAGGAAGCCAATTAACTTCAACCTAACCGCATCTCTGGACGTCCTTGGCTCCATCGCTATCGAAGAGCGCCGCAGGCCGGGCAGGAAACTGTTGTTTTGGCTCGGCCCCGGCTGGCAAATCGACCGGCCCATCGAAGGCGAACTTGTCCAACGTTCCATTGAGCTTTGCATCCGAATGCGTGAGGCCCGGATCGCAATTTGGGAAACCACAGAGTGGCCATCGTCTAACGATCCAGGAAACCCGCTGCCCACGCGCGATATCGTCGACCCGATACATCCGGAGGAGATGGAATCAGGAACAAGTGAAAGTCGCTCCCCTACGCTGCCTCTGATGGCAACGCAGAGCGGCGGCGGCGTCCTTAAGGCGACAAACAACCTGTTTACATTGATCGCGAAGCGTATCGAGGAAGGGAGCTGTTTCTATTCCTTGACCTTCGATGCCCCGCGCACGGTCCAGGTGGATGAGTATCACCAGGTAAAGGTGGAAGTTGGCCCATTGGATACGACCGTCCGCACACGAGCCGGATATTTCGACGAACCGGTTTTCTACGACCAGCCTACTCCCGGCATCGTGCCCGCAACGGTCGAGCAACTGGAGAATGCATTGCGCGCGGCCCGGGGAGCTTCAGATCGTGAGGTGGCGCGGCAGCTGTCGCGCATGGAACTCACGGAGAGACTCAACAGCATGCGGCTCAGAGCCCTGGAATCTGCCTTGCCGGGCAAAAAGGCTCGGCAGGCGCTGATCGCATTGGCCGACGAGTCGGTTTTTCTGGCGCCTCCGGCAGCGGAGATATTGCCTACCGCAGCGCCGGATCCTGCCACGCAACAGAGGATGATCTTGCGAGCGCTCGCATATGTTGCGCAAACCATTCCCCGGTTGCCGAACTTCCTTGCGGAGCGCATCACGGTTGAGTATGGCGAAGCCCCGCGAAAGCAGGGTACAGCATGGAAGACGGTGACCGGCGATACATCGCTATACGCCCAGACCACGACGAAAGCTACCATGCGCATCCAGGACGGCAAAGAGGTCGTGGAGGAAGAAGCTGCCGCGCGCAAGCCACGGGGGCCAGATACACTCACAACCTACGGAGTTTTCGGGCACATTCTTGGTCCGGTGCTGGTGGGCGCCATACAAACACATGGCGACCTCTCCTGGAGCCGTTGGGAAATGGGCACCCATGGACCCGAGGCAGTGTTTCGCTACAGGACGACTCGAGAGAAAAATCTATTCTTCACCGGCTCCGACTATGTCACCATCGACGACAGCCTAGCCCGTTCCAAAGAGTACGAACCCTTTCACGGGGAGTTTGCCATCGATCCGGCGAGTGGAGCGATTCTTCGCTTGACTCTTGAAGCGGACCTCGAACCAAGACTGCCGCTGGATCGATCGGACATCATGGTCGAGTACGGCCCGCAAGTACTTGGGGGCCGTACCTACATCTGCCCGGCAAGAAGCGTCTCCATTTCGAGACAACGGGTCATTATGGACATGCACGGATGGAGCGAACGTTACAAAGTCTATGCGCCTTTTGAGACACTGCTGAACGATGTGGTGTTCGATAAATACCACTTGTTCCACCCGACTGTACGAATGTTGCCGGGGTTCCGTCCTGCGCCGCAAGTGAGATGATCGAGGGCACGTTCGACGATAAGGAGCGCAAGGACCTCTCGAAAACCGAATGAGCTATTATCTGATCCACATAACCTATCCCATCCTTTTCGTTGCGGTTTTGGCCCGTCAGCTATGTCTTCCGGTTCCTGCCGTCCTCTTTCTGCTTTCTGGCGGGGCGTTGGTGGGCGCCGGAAAACTGAGCTACGCCGGCATTCTGTTGGTGGCGATTCTCGGGTGTGTGTTGGCGGACCTGGTGTGGTTCGAAGCGGGGCGCATCTCTGGAAAAAGAGTGGTGCGATTGCTATGCGCCCTGGCAAGGGATCCGAGCTATTGCATTCGTCGAGGAAGAATGATTTTTCGTAAGCGGGGCATTCGACTTCTTCTGATTGCGAAATTTGTGCCAGGGCTCGACGGCATCAGCGCGCCAATGGCGGGTATGTTCGGCGCTTCACGCGGCTCGTTCGTCCTTCACGATATGGGAGGGGCGACGCTTTGGGCAGGCGCATACATCACCTGCGGTTTCTTTTTCGCAAAAGAAATGGACTTGGTGACGCGGCGTGTTTCGGTGTTTGCCAATGTATTGGTTCTGGTGTTGGGTGTTCCTCTTTTGCTGTTCCTGTTGTGGAAACTGCTGCTACTTTCACGCATGATCCGGTTGCTTCGTCCGCAGCGCATGACACCGGAGGAGTTGAAGAGCCGCCTGGACGCAGGCGAGAAACTTGGCGTGATCGATCTCCTTCGCTTCGAGGAGGATCCGCATGGTGTACCGGGAATTCCGGGAGCAGTACGACTCGATCCACCGGAGATCCGGCGGAAGAAACACATTGTTGTTCCCCCGGATGTTGGCGTCGTCATCTATTGCCACTCGAAAAACAGTTTCGTTAGCGCGCGGGTGGCGGCCGCGATGCGCAAGCATGGAATTCTGCGTGTGCAGGTATTGGAAGGCGGTCTGAACGCTTGGACTTCCTGTGGCTACCCGTTAAGCAGAACGTTCGCCGATCCAAAGGCCGAACTGAAACGCCTGGGTATCGAGATGTCTCCGCCCTGGAGACCGCTGTCGGCAAAACGGCGATAGGAGCGAGTCAGACCGGCATTCGCGTCTAAGAGTGGCCACTAGGTTCAAACCGCAATCAGTTGCCCCGCGTTTCCGATAACATTTTGTCGATGGATTGCTATTTTCGTTGGTGACCGCTCCCTCTGTCGCTTCCACTCAGGCTTCCGGCGGGCGTTGGAGCGGAATTGCTTCGTTTGCGAGACGAACAGAGGCATCGAGCGAAGCCGGATCGCACCAGTCGATGCGATCGTGGGTGCGGATGATTCCTCCGACGACGATTCTACAGTTGAGACCCGACCGATTCATCAGCGCCTTGAAGACCTTTTTGGCGAGTAGATTTTCGAGATAAAGACACGGCACGTTGAGCCGCCCGCCGTACAACACGCAGCCGCCGATACGAAAGTATTGCCCCACGAGGTGGTTGAGCGGCACGTCGCGCGTGGTCAAATTCCGCCTATGCTCATGGGGCTCAAGCTCGATGTCGCGGTCGCGAGCAAGCGCTTCCAGCACCTCGACTTCCATCAGCGTCACCTGACGATCGATGTGGTGCTTCCTCGAGTAGCTCCCGAGCCCGGTCGCGTAACGGTCGCCTTCCAGCCCGATGCCGGTGACCAAGCGCACCTCGGAGAGCGCGACCATCGGCGCCGACGCTTTCGGTGCGACATGGATGTTCAGCAACTCACCTTGCCAATGCATGCGCTCATCATCGCACTGGTGGAGTGCCGGCACAATTCTTAATGCGGCGGTTGCCGGCCGGTCATCGATCCATCGAATTCAGACTTCCCGGTCCTGGGAAGAGTCCCCCTGAGTTTGCTCCGTCCAGGCCGAAGGCGATCAGTCCGATTTGCTGCAATAGGTCTGTCGCCGGCAGGGTCTATCACGACCTGCCAATTAGCAAGGGGACAGGTAATCTGTAGCCGGATCTTCGCCGGCGCTCAGCCCCGTCAAGCTCGTGGTAAGATATCCTTGTTTCCGTGAAACGAGGTTTCCGTGCTAGCCAAAAAAACCACTAAGAACCAGATCACCCTTCCCAAAAAGGTGGTTGACCGTTTTACGGGGGTGGAGTATTTCGAGGTGAGCACAGACGGAACGTGTATCATCCTGCGGCCTCTGCAAAGGAGCCGCGCAGATGAAGTGCGTGCCAAGCTGGTACAGCTTGGGATTGATGATGAGGACGTCACAGCAGCTGTCTCGTGGGCCCGCAAGAAAGCGTGAGCCGGCGTGTGGTCTTTGACACCACGGTCGTTGTCTCGGCGCTGGTATTTGCCAATGGCCGCTTAACCTGGCTTCGGCGGCATTGGCGTGAAGGCAGCTGCGTACCTTTGATTTCAGCCCTTACCTTAACCGAGCTTACGCGGGTACTTGGATATCCGAAATTCAATCTCTCCTCCAGCGACAGGAGAGAACTGCTGTCTGACTATCTTCCGTTTTGCGAAGTCATCGAGCGCACGAGAAGGTCTAACATTGTGTGCCGCGACGCCAACGATCAGCCGTTCCTCGACCTGGCTCAGAGTGGAAAAGCCGAGCTTCTCATCAGCGGTGATCGGGACCTGCTGGCGCTGACAGGAAGAACCCGATTTCTCATCGAAACGGCCGAGGCCTATCGCGTTCGGATATTCGGCGCACAGATTCCTGCACCTTCGTGAAAGCGTCATAGCCCAAGGCACCGGCGTATGCGGCTGGCGACTCACGCTGAGATACCAGCCGGCTTATTTTTCACTGGAGTAGTCGTCGTAGAAACCGCGGCCTGATTTGACGCCCAGCCATCCGGCGTCTACATAACGTTGCAGCAGCTTCCGCGGTCCTTCCGGAAGGTCCTTGCGAATGGCGGCATAGTGCTCCTCAATCGCGAGCACAGTGTCAAGACCTACCTTGTCCATGAGGCGGAAGGGTCCCGACATGCTCGCGGTAAATAGATTCCACATCCGGTCGACGTCCTCGGGCTTGGCCACACCTTCTTCGACCACCGACAAGGACTCGCGTTTGATCGCTGCCCAGATGCGATTGAAGATGAAGCCGACGCTCTCCCGTTGCACACGGAAGGGCACCAGGCCATAGAGCGGCAACCGCTCCATGAGGAGGTCGATGATTACCGGATCGGTCTTCCCGCAAGACATCAACTCCACCACGGGCATTTCTGGCGGCATGTAATAGTGCATGTTCAGCACGCGCTCCGGATGGGCGACCTTTTCAATGAGTTGACTTGAAGGATACGAGGAGGAGTTGGTTGCTAAAATTGCGTCCTTCGGCGCGAGAGAATCGAGCTCGCCGAACACTGTTCGCTTGAGGTTGAGCTGTTCCGGAACAGCTTCGACTACCAGCCAGGCACCTCTTACTGCGGTCGCAAGGTCCATTTCTCCCCGCACGCGCCCGGCTGCGGCGCCTGGAATCGATGCAACGACGGCCGGTAGTGTTTCCGTGACATAGTTCCGTGCCTCCTCGAGAGAGCGCTCCTGGGTGTCAAATATTCGAACCTCCCCTCCCCGCGTGCTCGCCATCAGGGCGATGCGCCGTCCCAAAATTCCACACCCGATCACGGCAATCGGGCGACCGGCGATCTCTTCCGTTGTGGCTATGCTCATTCCTCAGTTCCTTTCCAGGTCATTCGCGCCGGTGCGCGCATCCGGCTTCCCTTGGGGGCATAACTGCCGGCAAACAAGGAAGTATACAAGGGTCCGGAATGTCCTATTGAGATCATGCCTAATCCATAATTTCTAATGCAACGGGAACCGGCAGCCAGCTGTTTTCGTAGTGCAATTCAGGCCTGACGGAACGGGAGGGACGAATGGTAGCAGATTTGCGCGATGCGCTTCGACAACTGCGGAAGGCGCCGGGGTTTACAACAACCGCCATCATCACGCTGGCATTGGGGATCGGAGCGACGACGGCGATCTTCACTCTCATTCACCAGGTGATGCTGAAGTCTCTGCCGGTGGCGAAGCCGGAGGAGCTTTGGAGGATCGGAGATAAAATTCGCTGCTGCAACTGGGGTGGGTATACCCAGGGGAAGGATGGGAATTTCTCATTGTTCTCGTGGGAAGCTTACAAGAACTTTCGCGAGCACACGCCGGAGTTCACCGACCTGGCGGCGCTGCAAGCGGGCAATGCGCCGCTTGGCGTCCGCAGAACGGGGTCACAGGCGACGGCAGATACGCGCAATGGAGAGTGGGTGTCTGGCAATTTTTTCAAGACCATGGGCGTGCAGCCGTGGATTGGCCGGCTCATGACCGACGCGGACGATCAGGTAGGCGCGCCGCCCGTAGCCGTGATGAGCTACCGCATCTGGAAGGAGAAGTACGGCTCCGACCCCTCGGTCGTCGGCGCCGGCTATCAGATCAATGGGCATCCCTTTATCGTGATCGGCGTAGCCGCGCCGGGATTTTATGGAGCGAAGCTCGCTGGGCAAGGCATGCCGGATTTTTGGCTTCCCCTGACAACACAGCTGCTGATCGATGGAGAGACCGCACGGCTGAAAAGGCCAAATGAAAACTTCCTGGACCTGATCGGGCGAGTGCGTCCGGGAGTGAACCCGAAGACGCTTGAGGCCAGGCTGAAAGTGGAACTTCACGACTGGCTGGCTAGCCACGTACCCGATATGGAGCTTAGCGAGAAGCAACTGTGGCAGCAGCAGACGCTGCGCCTGATTCCCGGCGGCGCCGGAGTAGCTGTCATGAGGGATCAATATCAGGATGGGCTGAGGCTGCTGCTGGTGGCGGCAGGCTGTGTGCTGCTGGTGGCCTGCGGGAATCTGGCGAACCTGATGCTGGCGCGGGGGCTGAAAGATCGCGCCCAGACCTCGATACGCATGGCGCTCGGTGCTTCGCGCCGGCGGCTGGTGCGCAAGGCGCTGGTGGAGTCCGTGCTGCTGGCGGTGATTGGAGGAGCCCTCGGTATCGCCGTGGCCTATGCCGGAACAAGACTGATCCTGTATCTGGCTTTTCGAACCGGAGGCCCTAATAACTACGTACCCATTCACGCGACGCCATCATGGCCTGTCCTGCTCTTTACCCTGGCAATATCGGCGCTGACCGGGATCATTTTTGGCATCGCGCCGGCGTGCGTCACTTCGCATGCCGATCCGGTCGAGGCCTTGCGGGGGGCGAATCGTTCTGTAGGCGGACGGCGCTCCTGGGCGCAGAAGTCTCTGGTGATCGGGCAGGCGGCGATGTCTCTGGTACTGCTGTCAGCAGCGGCGCTGCTCGGCCGGAGCCTGCGCAATCTGGAGCACCAAAATTTCGGATTCGAAACTCAGGGCCGCTACATCGCGGAAATCAACCCTATGCTGGGGAACTATAAGCCGGAGCAACTGGAGCCGCTGTTCCGGCAAATTGAGGACCGCCTGCTGCAGATTCCCGGAGTACGGATGGTAGCTCCCGCGCTGTATGCGCCCATGACCGGCGATAGCTGGAACGGCGGAATTCGCGTGCAGGGCAGGCCGGAGCCCGGAGCTAAGGAAGACACCAGTTCGTCGTTCGCGCGCGTGATGCCGGGATTCTTCGAAACTGTAGGAGCAAGGATGGTTCTGGGCCGGCCGATTACCCAGGACGACACCGCGGCCACGCGCAAGGTAGCAGTCATCAACGAAGCCTTTGCCAGGCGGTTCTTCAAAACCCAGAATCCCGTAGGGCAGCATTTCGGGCAGGGCAAGATCAAGTATTCCTCAACCTACGAAATCGTAGGCGTGGTGAACGACATGCGGTATATGACCTACGATTACAAGGATCCGGTGGGGCCGATGTTTTGGATGCCCGAGGCGCAGACGGTGCAATACGACGAACCGGACCTTGCGAACGCCGAAATCTGGTCGCACTATCTGTCCAACATCGTGATCTGGGCGCCGGGCAACCCGCCGGGCATGGAAGATCGGGTGCGCAAGGCGCTGGCCAGCGTTGATCCAAACCTGGTGCTCTACGGCGTAGACCCGTATACCAAGGTTTTGAGCGCGGATTTCCAGCAGGAAAACATGATTGCCACACTGACGACCCTGTTCGGTGTGCTTGGACTTATGCTGGCAGCGATCGGGCTGTATGGAGTGATGGCCTATATGGTGGAACAGCGGACCAATGAAATTGGCGTGCGCATGGCGCTCGGGGCGGATCGCGGTAGCGTGGTTAAGATGGTGTTGCGTGGTGCTTTCTCACAGGTAGGGATCGGACTGTTGCTTGGCATTCCGGCGGCAATTGGGGCCGGCAAGCAGATGACCGGTCAGTTGTTCGGGGTTAAGCCCTGGGACCCGGTTATGCTGACCGTGGCCACGTTGCTGCTGGCCCTGGCAGCGCTGCTGGCATCGTTGATCCCGGCGCGTCGCGCCGCCGGGGTGCAGCCGATGGTGGCACTGCGGAATGAGTAATCGGGGGATCGTAGCTCTTTTAGCCGCGTCGTGAACAAGGCATTTTCGGCACAGCTGAAGTCGTGCCAAACCCACTTTTTGAAGGGTACGGCCTTTAGGCCGTACATTTAGTAGTCAAGATGAAGCGGCTTCAGCCGTTGAGAGCTGCTTAAGCGAGCACAAGAGCTGCCCTCAGGGGCTGACTAAAGAGGGTGTGTGAGAACTCTGCTCCAGTCCCGAAGGGACGTCTGAACTTAGCCCAGGACGACAGTCCTGGGCAGATATAAGCAATCCGACCAGTCCCGTGAGGGACGGCTGAACACTGGGGACTAGGTTTCAGCCGTCCCTGGCGGGACTAGTCCAGCTTTTTCGGTTAACCGAGGACTCACGTCCTGGGCTAAGTTCAGCCGTCCCTACGGGACTGAGTTTGGAATTGAAGTTCTCACACACCCTCTTTAGCCCGTCCTATGTTGGGTAGTTAACGTACGGGCTGAAGCCCGTACCCTTCAAAAAGCGAGTTCTCACACACCCTCTTCAGCCCGTACATACAGGAAACAAAACGATGGGCTCTAAAGCCCAGATCCTTATCGGATCATCGGCCCGACTGAATTCGGGCCCTGATACAAAGCACCCAGCGCGGTGACTCCCGAAAAGTTCGCGCATTCCGCAGATTTCGATCTAACCGCCTAAGCCAAAGTAGCTGCGCGTGCCAAACTCCGTGACACTATAAGGCAACAACCGCTTGAGCCACACGGCAGCGCGCTGGGGTACGGGTCCGATGGTGTAGCGCAATCGAGGGTTGCGCTTGTTTACGATCCGATACAGCAAGCGGGCGATCTGTTCCGGGCCGGGACCGCTTTGCTCGTCGTGTGCCGTACGCGCCAGGGCCGCACGGAAAGATCGATCGTAGGCATCCGTGTCCCCTGACATCTCGGTGCGGTTTTGAGTAATAGCCGTCTTATGATCGCCAGGCTCGATAATCACTACCCGGACTCCAAAGGGCCTGACCTCCATGCGCAGCGCTTCGCTCATTCCCTCCAGGGCAAACTTTGAGGCGCTATACATCGCCTGGTAAGGAAT
>DASRRN010000130.1:0-14010 GCA_035695685.1 Acidobacteriaceae bacterium
TACGTCAAGAAACCCGTTTTGCGCCTGGGCCAGCACCCAGGAAACCGCGAGAATCACTCGATAGGATTCACCTTCGAGGCCAAGCCAGAACGCCTGGTAACCGTAGCCAAGCAAGGGCCGCTTGGATATCGAATCAAGGACTGCACTCCAAATCCCGGTGCGCCCAGTCAGGGTTACGTCTTTCCCCAGCAGGGTGAACAGGAAATCCGGCCACACCACAATCGCTGCCGTCGCAGCGCAAAACGCCGCCAGCAGGAGGAAACTGACGACAAAGTAGTCCTTCTTGCGAAAGCGATGCAGGCTTCTTACGAACACAAAGTAGGCAAGATAAATGGCCGTCAGCATGTATGCCGTAGCTGCTCGCGAAAAGGCAATCGCAGTGAGGCAGAAAAGGATCTGTAAAACCCGAATGGAGCGCAAAGAACGTGTGCGGGCACGATAAGACACCGCCACGGTAAGGAAAAATAACGCCAGGTTTCCAAGATAATTCTTGGCGCTGAAGATACCTTTCCAGGCAAAGGCGTGCCCACCCATTTGATCAAGGCCATACTGCGGCAGAGCCAGGGCAAACACGATAGTCGCCGCCATTGCTCCGGTGCCGAGAACAAGCAGTAATTCCAGTATCTGATCAAGCGTGTATCGAGACATGATGTAGTACAGAAGCAGAACGCCCCCCAGCAACAATCCTGCCGAGCTGACTGTCCTCATTGGCAGCTGCGACAGAGGCGAGAGCAAAATCGCGAGGATAGGAAAGCTGGTCATCAGCTTCATCTGCATGCTCAGCCGGCGAACAGACTGGTGCCCCCGGACAGCAAAGATCATGCAGGCCGCAAACATCAATAGCTTGCCCAGGCGATCGGCAAGGACTCCACCAGCAGAGCTGGTCGCCACTGCGCGGATGGCAGTGGGCTCATTCACAAACGGTGAAACACCGTCGAGGGCAAAGTAGATGAGCAGCAGCAACAGGGCCCAGGTCGAAGCACGGCCCCAGATATTTTCCGAATCATTTCCCCACTGCCGGGCTGGGCTCTGCCGTCTGCTGACGCTGTCCGAGGCTTGAGCGAATCTTTGGACAGCCTCCGGATTTGCTGATAGTGCCAACATCAATGGATGTAGATTGCAGCGGAAGCAACGGACGCCAGGATACCCTGGCCATTGATTCCGACGTTGCGCATGAAGCTGAAGGGGATGTAGACGACATCGTCGGGCAGCAACGCAACGTCGGGCTTCTTGCCTTTCTGGATTGCACTCACTTCCAGATTTATCTCCTCGACTCCTGTAGCGGTCTCGCGCACCAACCTGGATTTGCCCAGGGCGGCGGTATGATTGGCATAGCCTGCCAGGGCGATCGCCTGCAGCACGGTCATTCTGGAGTTGTTCGTGCTTATCGGGTAGCCGCCGGGTTTCGATACGTCGCCCAGCACATAGACCACTGCGGCTTTTGGCACAATGACCGTATCGCCGGGATAGACCATGGGGTCGTCAGACAGTGCTGTTAGGGCCGTGTTCGAGTAGTAGTATTCGACTTTTTGTTTCGCAGGCCCGAAGCGTTGAATCGTGATGTGGCGATCCGCAATATCCGTGAGTCCTCCGGCCATGGCAAGCACTTCGACCACTTTGCGCCCAGTATCAATCTCGTAGATGCCTGGCTTTTGTACCTGCCCCATCACCGACGCGTTCTGGGTTGCATAGGATTCGACCCGAACTGTCACCTGTGGGTGCAGCATGACGCCGGCAGCCACCAGTCGATGTGCGATCAGCTCGGCTGCCTGCTCCGGTGTGTAACCGGACACGCGGACACTCCCCAGAAAGTTGAACGGAATGGTCCCGGCGTCGGTTACCCGGGCACGCTGTTCCATCTCTGGTGTGTCATAGACCTGAAGGTGTAGCAGATCACCAGGTCCAATCAGCAGGCTCTCGTTTTGAGCCGGCAAACGCGTTGCCATGCTCAAGAGAACGAGCAACAGGGTACAGAACCACTTTAGGTTTTTCATCAAGCCCTCGCAGCCTCCCGTTCGCGGAAAGAGAGGAATCCTTCATCCTTCTGGTCTTTCACGCCGTTGATCACGATATTGATCTTGCGGTCACTACTCGCCTGGACCTCCTCCAGCATTCGGTAGCTTTTCTCAAGCGCCGACAAGGGCGTCTTTTGATGCCGGGCCATAAGCAGAACCGAGTTGACCATGGAGCTGAGAACAACGGAGTCAGTGAATTGCAGCACGGGTGGGGCATCGAGAATCACCAGGTCGTATTGCACCTCCCACATCTTCACCAAATCCGCCATTTGATGGGACCCCAGGAGCTCTGCAGGATACGGAGGCAATGGTCCGGCGGGTATGAGAAACAACCCGGGGACCTCTTGCACTGGAATCACGACCGAAGCGCCATGGTCGGGCGAGAGGCCGGCTAACACGGTGCTCAACCCAACCTGCGGGCTTACTTCCAGATTGCGATGCAGCCATGGGTGGCGCAGGTTTGCGTCGCACAACAGAACTCGCTTGCCCTGCTTGGCAAAAAGGATGGCCAGGTTCCAGCTCAGGAAACTTTTCCCTTCGCCCACCAGCGGGCTGGTCACGAGCACCGATCGCGGAGGCGCTCCACTCCGCGACAACATCAGGGAAGTTCGTAGCGAGCGAAGCGACTCGACCAACAGAGAACGTGGGCTGTCCAACGCGGGCAGCGACGATTTCGCCGCCCAGGTAGTTCCCCCAACCAGGGCAGCTTGTTCCCTTTGATATGGCAACGCGCAGATCGGCATTGGACCCAGCTCGCGCGAGACCTCTCGTAAGTCCTGGATTTTGGTGTCGGTCACGTCACGCAGCAACGCGGCGAGGACGCCGACCACCAATCCCAATACGATCGATCCCAGGAGGTAAAGCAACATTACTGGTTTAGCCGGCTTATCGCTGGCCTTTGCCCAGTCGACGATGGAGATGTTGGTGGAGCGCAGTCCAGCTAATAAGCCGGACTCTTTAAGATGCCGCGACATATCGTCATAGAGGGACCGGGTTTGATCGGCCTCTTGCCTCACCATTTGGTATTCAATGGTCTTATTGTTAAGTGCCTCCGCTTCGCTCTTGCTGGTGTTGAAATTTCTCCGTGTCTGTTGCTCTGCTTGCTCGGCTACTATGTAGTCGTTGTGCGCCCTTCCCGCGACCCGCGCCACTTCTGCGTGAATCGCGCCCTGCACCGCATTCAGGTTGCTTCGCACTTCAGCTAACTTGGGATAAGCCGGGCCGAACTTGGCCGAGAGTTCTTGCAATTGCCCTTGCAGGCTCGCTTCCTGCAAGCGAAGATTCTGAAGCAACGTCATCGAAGTGCCCATGCCGCCGGAGGAGGCGCCGGTCATGGCGTTTCCACCCAGCCCCGAGATCAGCTCGGCATTGCCGCTCTTGACCACCTCGTTGATCGCACCCTTGAGAATGCGGTTGGACTCTGCTTGCGCTTCGGCTTGCGTCGCCATCTGAAGCCGGTCAAGGATCGGGTTGTAGATCTGATCTTTGCCATCTTTATCGACCTGGCCCACAGCGAAGACACCAGCCTCCTGTTGCAGCTTCACCTCCTTCGCCTGTAACTCATGGGTTTTAGTGCGCAGATCTGCAATTTGTGAGCTTAACCACGACGACGCTTGCATGGTGGCGTCGTAGCGCGCCTGAAAACCTTTTTCAATCAAGCCCTGCAGAAGGTGATTCACGACCGCTGCTGCGACCTGCGGGTCAGGGCTCAGATACTCCACATCAATCAGGCGCGTTCCCGCCACCGGTCGCACGGTCAGCTTGCGATGAAAGATCTTCAGCACCCGCATTCGGCGATGAGGAGAGTCTTCAAGCGACGAACCGCTGGGATCGGGTTTGCCCGCCGGGGCAAGGAGTCCGAAGACCCAATCGATCGGAGACCATTTCGGCTTGTAATCCTGCGTTTGCTCAAGGTGAAGGTCTTCGATCACGCTGAGGGCGAGCGAGTCCGACTGAAGGATCTTCGCCTGGGTCTGGATAAGCATGTTGACTTCGAGCGCGTCGGATGGCGCGTCGGCTGAACCCGTTTGAATGACCAGGGAGCTGGTCGAATCTTTCTGGAGTTCAATCTCGCCCGTGGACTTGTAGCGCCGGGTGGAAAATATAAGCGCCAGAATCGCGAGCAGAAAGAAGACCGCCAGGCTGATATAAATGATCCCGCGACGGCGCGCCAGCATTATTCCTACCTCGCGAAGCGTGAGCTCGGGCGGCGGTGAGCTTGACGTAATAACCACGTGCGAGGGTTGCAACGTTATCTTATCCAGGAGAGACCTCCACTTATGCGGCGAGTCGCTCTCATCAGACCGGCCGGCTAAGCACTATGGCGAACTTATCCTTCAGCCTGAGGAAGGGCGACTCAATCCAGCGATACGATGCCAGGGCAAGTATGACCGTCATAACAAACCCCAGACCTTTGGCCGCCAGCAGCTGCCATCCCCAGACCGGGTGGAACAGCTTCAGCATGATGAGGATTCCGGTGAGGTGGAGCATATAGAGCCCGTAACTGATCTTGCCCAGGCGCACCACCCAGGCGCCCCTAACCAACCGGCTATGACTGCGCAAGCAGGCGTACAAAATCGCACCCGCGGCAAGCGATACAATCAACCGGCCCAGCACCATACGCATATCTACCGGTCCCGGCTGTTCATTAAGCCACGCCGAAGAGATGACCCACCCCATCAATCCAGTGGCCAGCAACAGCACACGCGCACCGCGCGTAAGCCTGGGCAGACGATCCGCGAACAACGCCAGAAGGATGCCCAGCGCTAACGAGTCACAGCGCGATGTGCTGCCGTAATAGAGGAACCCCCCGCTTGAGCCGGCAAGCATGAAGCCGATGCGGCTTACGCTGGCCAGCAGGAAGGTAACTATGCCGGCTACGATCATGCCCCGGCGCCCGAGCATCTTCATGAGTAGTGGCCATATCAGATAGAACTGCTCTTCGATGGAGACCGTCCATAAAGGAGAACAGATCGACTCCGGCCGTCCAAAGACAGCGTGCACCCAGTTGCCGACGAACAGAAGATAGCCGGCAACGTAGTACCAGGGGAGACTTTGTTTGGCCACGGTATGTGCCAGCACCACGCCTAAGGCGATCAGCAGAAAATAAAGTGGCCAGATGCGCAGAATGCGTCTGAGATAGAACCGCCGAAGCGAAATTCCACCTGTCTCCTCCCGCTCTCGCAGCAGGATGGACGTAATCAGGAATGCGCTCAGGGCAAAGAACAAATCAACCCCCGCCGCGCCCGACTTGGCAACCGCCCCCCACAGCCAAGGCATGGGCAGATGGAATCTGCGATAGAACGTCCCCTCAAAGGGTAGAGTGTGACAAACAAATACGCCCAGGAAGGCGTAGAACCTCAATCCATCAAGCTCCGGCTGGTAAAAACGGCGCTGGGTACGCGCCGCCCCTACCGGGGCCACATCTAAAACCCCTGTCAATTGCCCCATCGCGCACCCGCTCCTGCTTGGTATGGATCAGCCAGAAGCTGCTCGAAAACACTTTCGAGCCGCCTGGTTTGCTGTGCCAGATTGAAGTGGCTTACAACATTTTTTCTGCCCGCGAGGCTGTAGCGCTGCCACAGTTCGTCATCCTCGATCAGCCGGAGAATCGCCCCAGTCAGTGCCCGCGGGTCGCGCTCAGCCACCAGCAGACCGGTTTCGCCGTTTATTACCGCCTCCGGAATGCCACCGCTAAGGGTACTCACCACTGGTAGACCCATGGCCTGGGCCTCGATGAATACCATGCCGAAACCCTCCGCGTCGCCCGAGGCCGCGACGACACTGGGCACACAGAAGACCGCCGAACGGGCCATCCACTCGCACACCACGGCAGTAGGCTGGCTACCCAGGAAGCGACACTGAACGCCCAGAGAAGCGGCTCGCGCCTCGTACTCCGCGCGCAATGGGCCACCGCCGATCACCACTAATTCAGCCGCCGGACAGCAGCGCTGTACCTCGACCATGGCTTCGATCAGGCTGCCGCAACCTTTCTTTTCCACCAGGCGCCCGACAAACAAGACAGACTTATCCCGCTGCCGAAGCATGGATGGGGGTTTAAAGCGCTCCACATCTACGCCAATCGAGTGAACGATGGTACGGTCTGCCGGATACCCCATCTCGAGCCCTCGCCTGCGGACATACGCCGAGCAGGTTAAGAAGAGCGCACCTACTCTCTGCAGCGTCGATCGCCCCTGCAGATACTCACGGCCCAGCCGGGTCGCGCCGATGGCCTGGTCGCTCATCGTCACGTCGTATCCGTGTAATGCTGTGACCAATGGCACACCGAGTTCTTCTGCGAGTTGCATTGCCGCGTAACCGTCTGGCGCGAAGTGCGCATAAACGAGGCGGGGAGCGCGGGCCCGAAGCCGCGCAACCTGCTCGCGCGTAGGACCGAGATAGCGAAAGCGAAGCTCCCGTAGTTTTCCCCGCAAACCGCCATCGTCGACCGTCCAGCTCGTGTTTTCCGGCAAATCGATCCCGGCCGTCTTTCGCCAACCCACAAAAAAGGGCGCGAACCGCTGCATAGCGACTGCTTGCGTAACAATAAAAGTTTCCGAAGGCGGCAACAGCTGAATGCGGAAGACCACGATCGTCCCCTGGTTTGTGCCCTGGTTCGTCCCCTGGTTTGTGTCTTGATTCGTGACTTGATTCGTGACCTGGGTCACCATTTCGGTCATGACGGCTGCGCCCCTGGCCGGGCTCCCACGGCTAGAACCTCGCAGTAAAGTTGCTCATACTGGGGTGCGATCCGGCTCCAGGAAAACCGCTTGGTGACCGCACGCGCCACCTCGCCAATCGCCGCCAGTTTCTCTCCCGACAGCGAAAGAGCGCGCTCCATGTGCGTCGAGAGTCCGGTCGCATCTTTGTCCATCAAGAAGCCGCTCACCCCGTCCTGAACTACGTCAGGATGCGCTCCTACCGCGGTCACCACCACCACCGTTGCTGCGCTCATGGCCTCGATGGTTGACAGCCCAAAGCCTTCGTAGGCCGAAGCGGAGACGAATAAGTGCGCTCGCTCCAACAATTGATGTAACTCTTCGCGGCTGGCAGCGCCATGGAAGCGCACCCGGCCACTCAGGCCAAGCTCTGCCACTCGCCGCTCGAGCGAGGTGCGCAGCCCGGCGAAATCCGCTCCTACCCACTCCAGCCGTAAGCGCGGATAGCGATCCTTCAGCAAGGCCACCGCTTCCAGCACTTTGTGCACACGCTTGTTTTCGGCCAGCCGTGACACACCCAACACCAGACCACGCTCTACATTTTTTTTCAGGCCCCACAGGCCATCGATACTGGCTCCGTTCTCTATCACCCGGATACGCTGGGCGGGTACAATCCTCGAGAACATTTGGCGATCGTGCTGGCTTACGCAAACCACTGCACCTACCCCGCCCAGCGAGTGGCGGGTAACGGTCTTGAAGTACATCTCTTTGAAGGCCTTTGCCCGCTGAGTATGAAAGAAACCGCCATGGGTGCTTACCACCATGGGGATGCGATGCAGCAAACGCAGCAAGCTCAGATAATCGACAAAGAAATCGATGGCATGAATGTGCACCAGGTCGTAACCGCGGATCGCCCTCAACACAGATAGAGCCACAGGATAACGGCGAGGGCCCCAGTGCCGCATTCGGCGCACCTTGAGCCCCGCTTCAACCGATTCGACCGGGGCGATGGCACCGGTCGCAAAGAGCATTCGAAGCGTCGCCACCTGCACCGTGTGTCCATTGCGCTGCAGCGCAACGGACAGGCCCTCTACGACGCTCTCCATGCCTCCCTGGGCAGGTAGAAACTGCCGGGTGAGCTGAAGGATCCTCATAGCGAATGCACCAGCGAACAAAGCGCCGGGCGTCTCGCCATCCAATCGCGTAAGCGGCGGCGCCGGCGGCGGGGCAACAACCAGATGGCCAGGAATATCGCGTAGCCACGGGGTGTGCTCTTGCCATAACGCAAAGCTTCAAACAGGAGTAGAAAGAATGCTCGCCATTCTCCCTGATCGGAAGCCTCAGCAGCAATCTGATACAAGACGAAGGCGGATAAAGCGCGCGGCGTAAACAGGTGCCGGTCACGCCGCAACCATTCGAGCGAGTATCGCCAGTTGGCTTTGCTGCTCACTGTGGCGCGATCCTCTTCTATGTTGTGAATTGCCAGCACGTGGTCGGCGAACACCACCTGCACCCCGGGCAGGCGGCCCAAGCGCAACACCCATTCTGTATCCTGGTGCTTCAACTGACCGCTCTTGAAGGGCTGGGCCAGCATGAGCGCACGACGCACAAAGAGGGTCGAAGTCTGGATGTATCCTTCTCCGCGGGTGAGCGTGCTGCGCGCCAGGATGTATTCGCCGATCTGTTCGTTGCTGGCCGGCATGCGCCGCGGCCACACGTAGTCTCTGCCTGGCGTACGCGCGATCATTTTGCAGGTCCCGATCAGGACTGGCGCGATCGATGGCCGCACTGCTTCGATCTGCGCCTCTAGCTTACCCGGAAGCCACTCGTCATCGTCATCCAGAAACGCGATCCATTCTCCCGAAGCCGCGTCGACGCCCCGGTTACGCGCGTCCGATCCGCCGACGCTGGACGCCAGCGCAACCACACGCAAACGACCGTCCTGGTGTGCCACCTTTTCCATGGTCAGCCTGGTGAGAGGATCTTCCCCATCGATGACCACCACCACTTCAATCTCGCGCAGCGTCTGGGCAAGCGCACTTCGCACCGCCCGCTGCAAGAGCTCCGGTCTTCCACGAGTTGGTATCACGGCAGAAACAATAACCATGGTTGGATTCCTCAGCTTCGTTCGTGTTCTCGAAGTGGCGCTGACTGAAGCGTTTGGGCAATCGCAAAATAAGCGGCCTTGGGTTGGCAGTTGGCGTCGAATGGAAGCGGCCGCACCGGCAGACCATCCGGGCGCGGACGATATCCGGCGATCCAGGTGAAGCAATCCGCGAGACCCCAGGTAACAATCCCTCTCACCGCCGGCTGGCGCAGGCTGGCACTGAGAAATCTGCTATATATGTCGGCCACGGCTCGATCGCGAGTTCCGGCATCCGCAGGTAGGGTCACATCTTGAACGTCCAACTCGGTGATGAAGATCTTCATACCGCGTCTGGCCAACTCGCCTAGAAAAGCCTCGTAACTTTCATCGCCCAACACGGCGGCCTGATCGCCCCGAAGATGCGCCTCAAGCCCGATTCCATGGATGGGAACGCCACGAGCCAGCATCCCGTCGAGCAAGGCAAGCATCGCCGTACGCTTCGCGCGGCCGAAGCCGTTTGATACCTCAAGATAATTCTCGTTCCACACCAGCAAAGCGTTTGCATCGGCGGCAGCGGTTTCCCGGAAGGCCAACTCGATGTAGTTGGCGCCGCATTTCTGCAACCATGGCGTATCGCGGAGGCCGTCGGGCCGGTGACTACCCGGATCCAGCACTTCATTTACCACGTCCCATGAGTACAACTTGCCGGCGAAGTGCCCAGCTACCTTGCGGATGTGGCCAGTCATCATCGCGGGCCCAGCTTCCACTGTGAGCTGCGGGGCCACCCACGCCGGCAGAGCGTCGTGCCAGACCAGCGTATGCCCCCGCACCCTGATGCGGTTGGTGGTGCAGAAGGCGACCAACTTGTCAGCATTCTCGAAGTTGTAGACGCCAGGTTGGCTGCTCAGCGAGTTCCACTTCATATTCAGTTCCGGTGTGGCGATATCGCATTGCACCAGGAACAGTTGCTGATAGGCTGCGGATTGAACGCAATATTTCATCGCCAGACACGAACCGAACAGCAGACCCTTTTCCGCGGCTAGCTGCTTTAAGGAGGCCGTAGCAGCCTCCAACTTGGTTCGAGGCAGAGTCCACGCCACCGCCCCCAACGCGCCGAGCCTCTTGATGAAGTCTCGGCGATCTATTTTCGGCTTGTATTCCATATAGGCTCTATTCCATATATCAGTCGCCGCGCATTTGGATGGGGCTCGATTGCTCGTTCGAGCTGGCATAAGTCGCTTGTGCGCGCCCGCGCAGCATCATACCGAGCAGACTACGCGGATAGTCCAGCAGCAATAGGAGCAATATGTACCATGGCTCTACGAGATAGCGGCTAAAGAGGCGACGAGGCTCATGGGCGAGCCGGAATATCCATTCCAATCCGATCTGGCCCGCCCACCGCGGAGGGGTTGGCGTGGCGCCGGCGATATATTCCAGGGCCGCCCCAGCCGACGACAAGATTACATGGGCATCCAGCCGGGCAAAGTTTTCCTGAGTCCAAAACTCCTGCCGCGGCATGCCCATCCCTACCATCAATAGATCGGGCCGGTAGGCATTTATACGCTGTAGCAGTGCCTCATTCTCGGCGCTGCCACGGCTCGCGTCGAAGAATCCATCGCTCACTTCTATTTGCAGACCCGGGTAGAGCTTACGCAGCTTCGCAGCGCCTTCTTCCGCAACCTGCCGGGGGGACCCAAGATTAAAGACGCGCCACCCACTCTCCGCGGCTAACTCCATCAACGGACCCATCCAGTCCACGTTCGTTACTCGTTGTTCGCGCTGCAACGGGTACCCATAGAGGCGGCCCAGAGCCACTAGCGGCATGCCATCCAGGTAGGTCCAATGTACGTGCGAATAGAATTCACGTAGTCTTGCGTGCCTGTGAAAAAGGTACACGCTATGCAGATTGTGGTTCGCGATAATCCATTTCTGGTGTTCGCGAATTCCCTGTTCAACCAGCTTGTTCATTTCCGGTATTGACCTGGGTTGTAGCTTCAATCCGAGAAACGCAACTGTACCGGCGCTATTTGCGGAGTTCAGACTTACAGCTTTCATGCGGGGGATTCTCCATATTAAGTTTGCATAGGTTCAACTATTGCGCCTAACACCCAACACTCATGAGCCAATGCAGGAGATGCTTCGATAAGCAATACCGTGGTCGTGTTATTACGCTTGTAACTGATCTAAGGCAAAGGTGACAGAAGGCCGAGTGTAAAGCAACCTCGGTTTTTGCGAATGGGTGTACCGGGTATGAACCAAGTTCTAAGTTGGAACGTCGCTGTCCCATTCTGAATCTGCGCAATTACCGCTGGGTACCAGCGCAAGCATTTTTCCGGAAATCGCGATAGAGTCTTATCGCAGTATCTTCTTTCACGCGATGGGACGCTGGAAGCGGGCATGCTAAAGTAGCGGCTGATGAATGCTGCAAAGGTAATGTCCTCCTGGCAGGGTGAGCTATCGAATGTTAGCCGAAGCCGAAGTGAGAGGGAGATAGCGCCGCAGGGGCTAAAGCCCTCGTCCTCCTGGCTCTTTTCGGCACGACCGAAGTCGTGCCCTGATACAAAGCCTTTTTTTAATTGGCTCAACACAGACTGGCTCGGACATTAGTTTTGCAGGGCTTCAATAATGCATTCATTCATCGTTTAAGACAGGATGGGTAATTCCTGTAACTTGCCGCTCTTTGTCTCGGTGCAACAACGTCTCGGAGTGTGGATGTCCAGTATCACCTATCACCTTCTTACGGAAGCTGAGCCGTTTTCTGAATTCTCCGGGGGCGCGATCTCACGCTGGGCTGGAAACGTCCTCCGCAGCACATCTCACGTTGTAGTTGTGTGTCCTGGCGCGGATGGCACCTGGAACTTTGCCCAGGATTCTATTCGCGTGCTGCCTGCTATGGCTCTTTATAAGCCCTTGCGAAGGCGCCTTCAACAGTTGCCTTGGTTCTTTCATTGCCGGGTAATACGCGGCATCTTCCAGCCCTTTCTCAAGCGCGTGCGATCCGGCGATATCGTGTGGATCCACAATCGGCCCGAGTTCGCCGTCGCTATAACCCCGCTGGTTCATCAAGCAGGCGGGCGTGTTGTTCTCCATTTGCACAACTCGCATCTGGTGAAGGGACCTGAGCGACTGATGGGGCAAGTCCGGGTGGACAGGCTGGTCTTCGTAAGTGAGTTCTTATTAGAACAAGCACGGAGCAAATTTCCCGATTTGGGCACCTCTTGTGTTCTATATAACGGCGCAGATCCGTCGATTTTCTTTCCGGCCAAAGATCGACAAAAACACAAGGAGGCAGCCACGGTGCTCTTTGCCGGCCGGCTTGTCGAGGACAAAGGTGTTCACATTCTGCTCGATGCGATGAGGCTGCTCGAGAGACAGGGGGTGCGGCTGCAGGCACACATCGTCGGCTCTTCCAGCTTCGGCATAGGAAAAGAAACTGATTACACCAGGCGTTTAAAAGCAAACTCTCCAGCGACGGTTGAGTTTCTTCCCTATCGTAGTGGGATGGGCTTGGGTGATCTGTTCCGTGGAGCAGACATGTTTTGTTCACCTTCACTTTGGGATGAGCCATTCGGTCTGGTCAACATTGAAGCGTTCGCCTCCGGTCTTCCCGTCGTTAGTACGTATGGCGGCGGCTCCGGCGAGATATTTGCCCATGGCGGGGGCATCCTGGTGGAACGAGGATCCGCGGTCCAACTTGCATCCGCATTGCGCCAGCTGGCAGAGAATCCGGAATTACGGACGCGTCTCGGCCAGCAAGGCTATGCCGCTTTTCTGGAAAGCTTTACATGGTTAAAAGCGCGCGCGCAAGTGGAACGTATTGAGAAAGCGCTCTCCGTTTAGGTGTATACCGCGAGCTTGCTAAGCCGCCGGCGCTTCCTCCAGGGAGCGGCATCCCTGGCGGCGTTTTCGTCTATTCCGGGCTGCGGGTATTCTTCGAACTACATTTATCATGCGCCTTCCGGCAGTCCTCTCCCTTTACCTTCCGGCCCCGTTGTCCAGGGCTCGCTCTCGGTGACAGGGACGGTCATCGGGGCTATTCCGTCACGGTTCATAGGTTTGAGCTATGAGAAGTTGGCTATGAGTTATGGTTATTTCCATGCCTCAAACCACAACCTCATTGCGCTATTTCGCCGCCTCGGCGCCGGCGTTCTGCGCATTGGGGGCGGTAGCGTTGATCGCCTACTGTGGACTTCGAGTAGCACGGGTACTCACGCCCAGATCTCATCTACCAACCTAAAAGATCTCGCTGGCTTCCTTCAGGCAACCGGTTGGCTGTGCCTCTACGCCATCAACCTCGCTACTTCCACCCCCGCTTTAGCAGCGGAAGAAAGCAGCTTCGCCGTCTCCGTTCTAGGTTCCAACCTCCTTGGCATCGAAATCGGTAACGAGCCCGACGAATATGGCGTAACGGGTAATTACTTTGCCGGGAACTGGACTTTCCAGGACTTTCTCATTCGCTGGGACCTTTTTCGTACGGCGATTCTTCAGGCTACACCCCGTATCCCCATCACTGGCCCGGCTACAGGCGGCGGCAACCATATCTCCACCTGGACCTTGCCTTTTGCCCAGGCAGTAACTCCAAGTGAGCTTACGCTGCTGACCCAGCATTACTATCGCGCCAGCGGTGCAAATTCCACGTCTACTGCCTCCTTCCTAGTCAGTCCCGACTCCCAACTTACAACCGACCTCACGACCTTGAGCGCGGGGGCACAGCGGTTGGGAATTCCTTACCGTATAAGTGAATGCAATTCTTTTAGCAACGGCGGGGCGGCCGGCGTGAGCAACAGCTACGCTTCTTCCCTATGGGTCATCGACTTTCTCTTTAACGCGGCTCTCGGCGGAGCCACCGGGGTTAACATGCATGGCGGTGGCAACAGCCCTGGCTACACTCCGATTGCAGACGATTCTGGTGCCGTGATCGAAGCTCGACCGGAGTACTATGGCCTGCTCCTCTTTACAGTAGCTGGTCTCGGTACGTTGCTCGAAACCCAGCTCTCGGCCGGCAATGTCGATGTCACAGCCTATGCGCTGAGGACCGCGAGCGGTGGCCTGAACGTGATGCTGGTCAATAAAGACACACTACAGAACCTCACCCTCACCATACAGACGGACCAGCGCATTGAGACAGCAACCGCGCAAACCATGACGGGACCGAGCCTGTCTGCTACCTCAGGAGTTACCATTCAGGGCGCCACAGTAAACAAAGACGGCAGCTTCGCTCCGGCAAGCCCCGTCACGCTGACGGCGTCGG
>DASRRN010000131.1:0-7704 GCA_035695685.1 Acidobacteriaceae bacterium
GTCTTTCACTACCCCGTTGCCGAATGGGATGCGATCGTGCATCTGCAGCATAGGCGAGGAGTAGGCAACCGACGGCACCTGCTCCAGGACCGCCGTCTCATCTTCACGGGTCAGGTAGTCGTTACGGAGGTCGTGTTGCGCACTCGATCCTGGGCCGGCGCCGGAGTACTCCACTTCCACCATGTTGGTCCCAATGGCCTGGATCAAACGGAGAATGTACTGTTTGCCGGTCAGGCCAATGGTAAAGACCAGAATGAGTGAGGCCGAGCCGATGACCATGCCCAGGGAGGTGAGCATCACGCGTACTTTGTTGGTGCGAAAGCTGTCGATGGCCAGGCTGACAATCTCGCTCAGCACCATGGTTCGCTTGGCGCTGGCAAGTGTGCGTTCGAAAGATCTGCGGCTGGCGGAGCGGATTGCTGTCATGTGCCTAATCTCATGGTAAACGGCCCGGGGAAAATTTCCGTCAAGGCGCCCTGGCCACCGTCCCCGGGGCCGCGTGTAAGGGAAATTATTGAGATCCATTCTTCTGGCCGTTTTTGGGCATTTTCCTTGCAAAAGATTGTGTCATCCCGACCGGAGCGTAGCGAAGTGGAGGGACCTGCTGTTTCTCTTCCGGTTCTCAGGCAAGCTCCTTAGCCCCTGCGCTTTTTCTCTGCAAGTAAGCAGTAGAGGTGAACCTGGACCTCAGTCAACGCCCACAAGCGACCATCAACACCAACTCAAATTACTCGGGACGTTAGTCCCAAATTCCCTTCCGAGTCTGAAATGGCGTTCCCACGCGGACACGTTAACCAAAATCCTCCAGTCCACCACCTCGTAGATTGATATACCCACTCATATTTCCATCCCATCGGTCATTTATTTGATTTTTTTAATCATATTTATGGAAATATTAGTCATTTTGACATAATGTGTGTCTACGCCGCTGAAAAGTCTGGCGATGAGCCCGGGATGCTGACCAACCAAACTGTCCACTGCTCGTAACGGTGACAAAGTGAGGCTTTATGAGAATGAGGTTCCCCCATCGCATAGCTGCATCTATGTTCGCGATCATGCTGGCGGTACCAGGATTGCTCGCGCAAACGGTGACCGGGTCGATCACCGGCTCCGTGACTGATAGCAGGGGAGCCGCCCTGGCCGGCGCACACGTGACCGCCCACAATGAGGACACAGGCGTAGATACGTCTGCCGCCACCAACGCGACCGGGTTTTATCGCATTGAATTTCTGCCCATCGGTCATTACCACGTAACCGTGCAGGCAGATGGGTTCAATCAAGAGACCCTTCGGTCCTTTACCCTGGAAGTGCTGCAGGTTGCCACTTTTAATGTTTCGATGCAGGTGGGCAGCACTACTACCACCGTGAACGTGTCTGCTGCGGCGCCCATCCTGAACACCAGCGATCCGACGCTGGGGACTACCTTCACCGCCAACGCGATCCAGAACCAACCCCTGAACGGGCTCGACTTCTCTGCCCTCACCTTGTACGTTCCGGGCGCTGTCGATACCGCGGGCACGTCGGGCACGACCAGCATCGAGCGCAGCACGTCCTACACTGACACGCCGAACGTGAACGGCAACCGGGCCCAATCGAATAACTACACCATCGACGGAATCGACATGAACGAGACGTTTAACAACGTGATCTCGTACAGTCCGGCGCCGGAGGCCCTGCAGGAAATCAGGGTGCTTACCTCAAACTCTCCGGCCGATTACGGCAACGTGAATGGCGGCGGCGTGGTGAACGTATTGAAGAGTGGAACCAACCGGTTCCATGGCTCGGCCTACGGCTACACGCAGGATTACCGGCTGAATGCCAATAGTTGGACCAATAATCACACCACCCCCATTATCCCGGTGAATCCCTTTTCGCAATCGCAGTTCGGGGGCACTTTCGGCGGTCCGATCAAGCGTGACAAGTTGTTCTTTTTCGTCGACTACCTCGGCGCGCGCTACCACAAGGGGGGCAGCAGCTCCGCCAGTGTCTTTTCGGAAGCCATGCGCAATGGTGATTTCTCTGCGCTTCTGAGCGCCGCGAATCCCGTTCAGCTTTACGATTCGGAAAACATCGTCAACAATCAATTTGCACCGTATGTGAATGATCAGAACATACCCATCGTTAACCCGGTGGCCAAATTTCTCTTCGCGAATCCGACGTTGTATCCTCTGCCCAACGCAGCCCCGACTGACGGAATTACGTCCAACAACCTTCAGGCACCGAGCCGGAATTATCAAACCAACAATCAGGGCGATATCAAGATCGAATACGATCCCCGGGCACAGGACAAGATCACCGGGTTCTATTCCATGTCCACTGCTTACGATGGATCGACCAACGTGCTGGCGATCACTTTCCCCGGAGTCAATCGTTATCCGTCGAAAATCACCGGCGCGACCTGGGTGCACACCTTCTCGCCGGCGATCGTTAACCAGGCACGCATCGGCTTTACCCGCACCACCTGGGTGCAGGGCCTGCCCGGCGATCCGTCCGGTCAGTTCGGGCTTACCGGAAATAGCAAGGTCGGCATACCTTTCGGAACCCAATCTTTTGTCGGTTTCACCAATCAGGGTTTTGGTGTCGGCGCGGGTTTCGGTGGAGGCGGAGGTACCAGTAACGTCACCGACGTGGGAACGCCGGCTTTCGATGGCGGCGTGATCGACAATACCTACAGCTACATTGACAATCTCACCTGGCAACTAGGCCGGCACGTCCTCAGTATGGGTGTACAGGCGATCCGGTATCAAAACAACTATCCCACCAGCAACAACTATGGTTTCCTTGGGACGCTGGGCTACAGCGGAGCGTTTACCAGCAACCCATCCATAGCCAATGCCGGTGGTTATGCCGGCGCCGACTTTGTTCTCGATAGGGTGGGCTCAGCGGCAGTTACTCTGGGCAGCACCAATGTCGGACAGCGGCAATGGCGTGCTGCCGGCTTCATCCAGGATGACTACAAGTTCACACCGAAACTGACGCTGAATGTCGGTGTTCGCTATGAATACGATGAACCATGGATCGAGCAGAATAATAAAACCGGAAACGTAGATATCAATACCGGCCAGGTGCTTTACGCAGGTAGGGTGCCGGTGGGTGCACCAGCGGGATCGGGACTCTGCAGCAATCGCGCATGCTACCAGCCGAATTACCGGCAGATTATGCCGCGTCTTGGATTTGCCTACCAGGTGTCGGAAAAGCTCGTGGTCCGCGGCGGTTACGGGGCGACCAGCTTCTATGAAGGCAATTCATCCAATCAGCGCCTGACCGCGCTCACTCCCTTCATCCAGGCGGTCAATGTGAACGGTGTGTCTCCAACGGCTGCCTCCGGCTCCACGCCCGCAAGTGGTGGCACTCCCCGTACCGTTGAGCAAGGGTTTTCCGCGGCAGGTCCGATCAACTTCAGCGGCTCGTACCAGATCTATCCGCAAAACATCCAGCCGGCTTATGTACAGGAATGGAACCTGACGACCGAATATGCACTCTCGCCCACGACCTCCTTCCAGGTCGGGTATATCGGTGAGCAGGGGCAGCACATTGAAGACTACGGCAACCTCAATCAATACCTGGTGAACGGCGATCCCACGTCGGCACGTTTTTATAACAACGCGAGCCTCGGGGTTGGGTCGAGCATCACCATGATTACCGAATCGCGCGCGATGATGAACTTTAATGCATTGGAAGCAACGCTGCGGAAGCGTCTGAGCCAGGGGCTGGAGTTTACCCTGAACTACACCTATGGAAAGGCGATGACGAACAGTCTGGGTAATTACTCGCTCGAGGTGAACGGTTATAGCGGCGCCTTCCAGAATTACTATGACAGTGCCGCGGACTACGGTCCTGCCGGATACGATGTGACGCACAACGTCTCCGGTACGGGGGTCTACGCTTTGCCTGTGGGACGCGGCAAGGACTATTTCTCTGGAGTGAATCGCTTTGTCGATGAGGCGATTGGCGGCTGGAAGATCTCCCTCGCCGGCGTTTCTTACTCTGGTTTCCCGGAAACGATCGTGGGGCCGAGCAATAATTCGAATAGCTACGGTGTCTCTCGGGCCAACCAATACGGCAAGCTCAAGGTGGTCCACCGCAGCATCGACAAGTGGTTCGGCACCGATCCATCCGCACAGCCTTGTACGACACCAGGTTCAACGGTCATCAACGGACAACCGTCTACTTGCGCTTTTGGCGTGGCCGCCAACAATGCATTTGGATCCTCGAGGAACGGCGCAGTCCGCGGTCCCGGCTATCGAAACATCGATGCCTCGGCCTTCAAGGAGTTCCACATCATCGGAGAGCAGTCCCTGGGCTTTCGCTTTGACGCCTTCAACGTATTTAACATCGCGAGCTACGGCAACCCCGATACCAACGTCACCGACGCTAATTTCGGCAATATATCCAACCAGGGCAATATCTCACCTTTGGGCGGGTCTGGGGCGGTGCGATCGGTCGAGCGTCATCTGCAGGTTTCGGCGCGATACACTTTCTAGGGCATACCCCGAAAGTTCAAGGGTCCCGGCTTACCCATGCCGGATGTAAGGATCGAATGGTGCTTGAAATTTGTGTGGACTCCCTGGAGTCCGCGAGAGCAGCACAAAGTGGTGGTGCGCAACGCATTGAATTGTGCTCCTCTCTGTTAGAGGGCGGCATCACGCCCAGTTCGGGGTTGATCGGCGCAGTCCGGGAGTCTCTCTCGATTCCTGTGGTCGCCATCGTCCGGCCACGGGGCGGTGATTTTTACTATTCCGCCGAAGAGTTCGCGGTGATCAAAAGAGACGTGGCCGCAGCCCGGAGCCAGGGTGCGAACGGAGTCGCCCTCGGCGTGCTTTTGCAGGATGGGCGGGTGGACGTTGAGCGAACGCGTGAATTGGTGGAATTGGCGCGTCCGATGGAAGTGACCTTTCATCGTGCGATCGATTGGGCGCCCCAGATGGAAGAGGCTCTGGAGCAGGTGATTGAGACCGGGGCTGACCGTATCCTGACTTCCGGCGGTGCGCAGACCGCCATGAAAGGTATCGACCGCATCGCCCACATTGTGGCCAGAGCCGATGGCCGGATTGGCGTGATGGTGTGCGGCACGGTCCGGAAGGAAAACATAGGCGAGATCGCCAGAAGGACCAATGCCTCGGAGTTCCACGCTTCATTGCGAAAAGCGACCCGGAGTGCCGTTACCTACAGTAATCGTGTGTTGTCTCTCAGCGAGCCGGTCCTGGATGAGTTCGCCTTGTATGCGGTGGCCGCGGAGGATGTGCGTGCCTTGCGCGACGCGCTGGAAACGGTGCAAGATCGTGTTCTTGCAAGAACGTCGCCGCCTCGATGATGAAACCCCTATCTCATGTCCTCTAAGACCGACCGTCGGGCGAAAGAAATTTTGCGGTTGCTTCTCCGGCAAGGCAAGACTTCGATCGAAGAGCTTACCTCGGTGATCGGGACCTCCCCGGCCAGCGTGCGCCGGGATCTGGTGCGTCTGGAGGAGCGTGGACTGGTCCACCGGACACACGGTGGTGCAATGCTTGCCGAACAGGCCGTTTATGAGCCCTTTCGTTTCGATGCGTCCTTCCAGATTCGTGAAGATCGGTTTGCCCAGGAGAAGCAGCGGATTGGCATGGCTGCAGCCGGCCTGGTCGAAGAAGGTGAGACGATAGGACTGACGGCGGGTACGACGACCACTCAAGTTGCCCGGCAACTGCGGACGCGCAGTAATATTCGCGTCGTCACCAATGCAGTCAATATCGCGATGGAGTTGAGTGCAAGCGGGGGTTTGACCGTGAACCTGACAGGCGGCACCATGCGCTGGGCGGGCGCATTCTCGCTCATTGGGTCGGCAGCGGTCGAGCCCCTCAAAATGTTTGTCATGGACCGCGTCTTTATCGGCGTGTGTGGTGTGGACCAGGAGCGAGGCGCGACGACCATCGAGCCGGATGAGGCGGCGGTCTTTCGCGCGATGGCCGCTCAGTCCAAACAGGTGGTGGTGATCGCCGATTCCAGCAAGATTGGCATGGTCAGCCCGGCCGTCATCTGCCCGCCCAAAGAAATAAATATTCTGATCACAGACGACGGTGCTTCTGAAGAGATGTTGGCCGGTTTTACCCGGGCCGGGGTTAAGATCCTGATCGTGTGACGGTGGTGAATTTCACGCACCTTTCTTCAAGGAGGTGCGTGAAATTCGAGGATCAATCAACTCCATAGGAGATTCGCGAACCTGCGAAGCCGGGTCCTTGCTCCACTGAATCGGCCTATCTGACGGCCAATTCGCCCACCACTTGTTCCAGGTAGCGGAGACTGGCGGCGACGCTTTCTACAGGCGGTACTTTGGTCGCCCCGAACTTTACGTCTTGTTCTACAACCATCCAGCCGGAATAGTTGTTCTTCTCCAGAACCCCGAAGAATTCCTTAAAGTCGATCGAGCCTTGTCCGATGATGGTGAAGGCATTGAGCTCGATCGCCTGCTCAAAATTCAACTCTTTTCGGCGCACTTCCCCCAGGACCGACTCATTGACGTCCTTTATATGTACGAACCTGAGGATGTCGCGATATTTTTCCGCTTCCTCAGCGGAATCTCCTCCCGCGTACGCACAGTGTCCGGTGTCCAGGCAAAGTCCTATGCCTGAGCCGGACGTAACGTCGAAGAATTGTTCAGTCTCTTTCATGGTTTCCACGTAGGTGGATATGTGAGGATGAAAAACCAGATCCAGACCAAAGTCTTCAGTCACCTTCGTAGCTTCCGCAACCACCTTTGCCACCTGTTTCCACTGTTCCGCGTTCCAGCCCTTGCTACCGTCACCGGGAACTCGCCCTGCAATTCTGTCCCGCTCTTCAGACTGTGCGTCGGCAAGCACCAGGAAAGGCGCGCCCAGAGCGGCAAGCAGTCCGCCCACTTTACGAATGTGCTCTACCACAACTTTGGTTGAAGCGGGGTCGCTTAGAACTGCGGGAACGAACGATCCCAACAGCTTCAACTTCCGCGGAGTGAGTTCACCCTCCAGCGTCTTGGGATCGGTAGGCAGGAAGCCGTACGGACCGAGCTCAGTGCCGGTGTAGCCCGCTATCACCATTTCGTCGAGCATCTTCTGGTAGCTCTGCTCCCACGAAGGCCCTGGGTAGTCTAAAACGCCCCAGCTATCAGGGGCGGAGGCAAAATTAAAACGCGCGGCTTGTTTCATCATCGATGACCTCTATCTGCGGAATTAAACGCCCCCAAGCCGCCCGGAGTCACACGATGGAGGACAAGCCGTGGGAGGATCCAGGAGTCGCTAAGCGCTTATAACGTATCATGCTGGTGACGGCTTGCTCTCGTCAAGGTCTTTTGCGGCATATCTTACAGATGCGGTGGCTATGAGAAGATTCAGCGGCGCGCCCCACGGCACGCCGGGGCGCAGCGGGACGGGTCGGCTTCGCTCCCCCGGATTTCCTGTGGAAGTTGGTGGCGTTGACGGACCTCATGCGCCTTTCCTTGAAAGAAAGGCGCACACGCGATCTTGTCCAGTGCGGCGTGGCAGGAAATCCGGGTCGGGATGACAAAGGAAAGGGCAAAGGTTCCATAAAAGTGGTTGCTGAACCGAGGCGTTTCAAATTGGCGGATCAACTTGTTTTCTGACGATGTAACTTGTTGATTGCTTTAAAGAGAGCTTGGCCGAACAAAATCAGGTTGCTTCTGTTGGCCGGCTGCTGTCCAAATGGCAACGAGTTTTCGAGTTGCGCAGATGAACG
>DASRRN010000132.1:0-2272 GCA_035695685.1 Acidobacteriaceae bacterium
GTCAGAGCAGCGTTTTGCCTACAGCTTCCTCCAGATTCCACCTCACGATGGACACCCTTGCCGTTCAGCTAACACTTCCCCTTGCCGGGTGTGTAGAGGACTTACACCTCCTAGTGAATGCGCCCTGCCGGGCGCACAAACTCGAGGGCCCGACTAAAGTCGGGCCCTGATACAAAGCAAGCGCGATGACTCCCGGAAGGGTCGTGCCAGGCTTTGAGACCGACAAGGTTTTCATTTGCGTACAAGGCAGGCGGCGAAGAAGCCGTCGCCTGGGTATAACCCGGGAAAAATGCGCAGGAAATGGTCGGGCGCGTTGTTGGGAAACAATCGCTCGGCCGTACCCTTGTGGAGTGTTGCTTCGCGCTCCTGCGCTCGGATTTGCTCTTTCCAGGGAAGAAGTTGGAAACCGTTCTCCTGCTCCAAAGCCTCAGCTACTACGGTCTCGTTTTCTTCGGCTTCGAGGGAGCAGGTGGAATAGATAAGCCTTCCACCATCGCGCAGTGAGCGCATCGCGGAGCGGAGAAGACGAAGCTGACGATCGTGGTGACGATGGAAATCGTCTTGCGTAATCCGATGCCGGATTTCCGGGTTGCGGGCCATAGTTCCTGTTCCGCTGCAGGGAGCGTCGCAGAGCACCAGATCAAATTGCTGATGAAAAGGTAGCTCGGTGGCGTCGAGAACAAGAAAATGAATGCCTGATTGCCGCCCAAGGAACGCCTGCATGGCCGTGAGCCGCGCGGGGCTGATATCACAGGCGGTGATCGACGCTGTGGGATTGCGCTCGGCCAGAATTGCGGTCTTCCCTCCTGGCGCAGCACAGCAATCGAGAATTTCCGTGCCTCGACCCGCCAACTCGGCAATTAGCTGCGATCCCTCATCCTGGATGCGCATCGACCCTGCGACTTCTTCGACCCGCCTTGCACGGACGACAAACGTGCCCGGCCCGAATTGCGGACCTTCGTCCTCGGGCGAATTGACGCGGATAGTCGTTGGAGGAGGAAGCTGGTCATAACGGCAGATTGCATCAGCGGTCTCGCGTCCATAGGCGGCTACCCACCTGTCGACCATCCACGAAGGATGGGCTGCAGATGCATCCGATGCATCCAGCTTCGGAGTCTCGGCCAACTTGCGCAAAACTGCGTTGACCAGCCCCACGGCGTATTCATTTCCGGACTGTCTGACCAATTCGACACTTTCAAAGATCGCGGCGCGCGCTGGGATGCGATCGAGCAGCAATAGCTGCAGCGCTCCCAGCTCAAGCGAAACCTCGACCGGATCGGCCAGGTGACCCTTGCTTTTGGTAAGGGCTTCACGGATGCGCTGCTGCAACACGAGCTGCCAGCGCAGGACTCCCATCACCAGCATGGTGGCAAGATTCTTGTCCACTTCAGAGAGCGCTTCTACTGGTTTGGAACGAAGTAGGAGGTCACTGTGCGACTGCGGCTTCCGTCTGAGTTCCAGCAGCAGCTCGAAGGCGGCCTTGCGGGCGGGGGAGATGCGGCCGGCCAACCTACTGGCCCAGCCTCTCATGCGGATGGGGAACAGTGCCATGCAGAAAATTCGCTACCGGCATTCTCTTCTTTCCCTCAAGTTGAACCTCGAGCAATTCAAGGCGTGAGGCCGAGCCAGCACCCACGAAGAGTCGATCCCCTTCCATCGTCATTTCCCCAGGAGGGGCCGCGCCGGATGGTGCGGGTATCAAGCGATGCAGAGTCAGCTTCTTGCCGCGAAAGAAGGTGTAGGCTCCGGGCCAGGGTTGAAAACCACGCCAGCGGTTGTAAATCTCGTTGGCAGGCCGGGCGAAGTCGACCAAAGCATCTTCACGTTCCAGGATCGGCGCCAGGGACGCGCCGGTGTTGTCCTGCGGGATGGGATGAACCGTACCCGCCTCCAGGCCCACGAGGGTCTCGAGCATGAGACTCGCTCCGCTCTCCGCGAGCAGGGGAAAAAGCTGCTCGGCCGTCTGGTGCGATTCAATTGGAAGTGCACGCTGCAGCAGGATATCGCCGGTATCAAGCCCCTGGTCGATGCGCATGGTGGTGGCGCCTGTGACCGTCTCCCCATTGGCCACCGCCCACTGGATGGGAGCGGCGCCGCGGTATTTGGGGAGAAGCGAGGCGTGCAGGTTGAGGTTGCCCCATCGCGGCAGGGTCAACATCCAATCCGGAATGATGCGGCCATAGGCGACCACAATGATGGCATCAGGCTTGATGGTTTCCAGGCGAGCGCGAAAGCCGGGATTGTTCCTGATCTTCTCCGGCTGCTCTAAGGG
>DASRRN010000133.1:0-14572 GCA_035695685.1 Acidobacteriaceae bacterium
GGCACTCAAGTGCTTCAGCGCCGCCGGCGGCTTCCGTTAAATTCCAGCGTGGTTGCCGCAGCTTCTCTCGCAGCTGAACACGAAGCCGGCTGTTGGGGCTTACGAGCAACACGCCAATGGTATTGCTTTCGTCCACACGAACCTTCGGCAGTGGATGTGGGCTCATCATTACCTTCCAGTACTGCCGCGGATTCAATCGGTTTCGACCGCTTCTTAAAAGGACTCCACTTGAGTGCTAATAGGCTGCGGCACTTTTCTCAGCTCGATTTGCACGTTAAAGGGTTGCGGGCTCCAGGAGATACCAGCTTGTTGGCTGCGGATATTTACTTCAGCGACGGCCATACTTAGGCCAGTCTCCGCGTTCATTGCGGCGACGGTCGAATTCACGTTTCGCACCACGATTTGGACCCCATTGGGGGAACAAGAAGCGATCAGCTCGACTGTGTCCTGGGCGTGGGACACCGCATGGGCAGCCAGCAGCACCCTCGTCAGTGCCTGAAGGGTGATGGTGCGATTGATGAGAACAGCCTGGCAAGTATCGGGTACGGTGGACCTAAGCGACATTCCGTCGCGCTGGAACAGGAGAGTGACTCCCTCAACCGCATGCGCCAGCAGAGGCACGATCGGGGTTGGGGATAGTTGCGGCTCGACGCTCTGAGCCATAACGAGCTGCTGCAGACCACTGAAGAGAGTGCACAACCGCCGGACCTCTACGGCTGAACTCTCCGTGAGTTCGCGAAGCTCCTCGTCGCTCATCCGATCTGTGTGTTCCTTGCTTAGACTTGCGAGCAGAACGGCCAGCGGCTGTGCAGCAGCATGTATGCCTCGGGCCAAGCTCGAGTTAATCATGTCCGATGCGGGTTTTGGCAGCAATGGACTCCGGTTGCTAATCATTTCTTAAGACGTACCCAACGCCACGGATGGTGCGGATCAGTTTTGCTTCTCCCTCTTTGTCAATCTTGTCGCGTAAATACTTCATGTACACGTCGACAATATTCGTCGTAGGATCGAAAGGAACATTCCACACGTCTCTCATAAGCGCCATGCGAGATACTGGCTTGCCCGCATTATCCATCAGGCACTCAAGAAGGGAAAATTCGCGAGGCGTGAGATCGATGGCTCGGTGGCCGCGCACTACCCGGTGTTCCTCCCGGTTGATCATCAAATCGCCGATCTTGGATAAGCTGGTTGTTGCAGGGGCGGAATCACGCCGCAACAGACCCCGGACACGCGCCAGTAATTCCAGGAATGAGAACGGTTTAATCAGGCAATCATCGGCTCCTTGTTCGAGCGCTAATACCAGATCTTCGGTGCGATTCCTCGCGGTCAACACGAGCATTCGGAGTCCGGGCTGGGTCAGACGCACCTGCTTCAGCAGGGTCATTCCATCAATTTTGGGCAGATTCAGGTCCAGGATTACCAGGTCGTAGATGGGCCTCTGAAGGGCCTCCCAGGCTGCCTCGCCATCAAGAGTGACTTCAACAGAGAAAAGTTTGAGCGTGAGCGCGCGTCTAAGAAACTTGCCCAGGGGGACATCATCCTCAACGATGAGGATCCTTGGCCCGCTTGACACCTTTGATGGATTACGAGGCTTTTCAGCCGTCCCGGAAGAACCTCGCAGATCGCCTGATGGCACACTCGGCAGGACAGGCTGCATCATACGCCGTACCTGCTCTCTATCATGCTCGTGATTGTTACGAGTTTGATCAGCCAGTACAGCCGTAGCGGAAAGCGGATGATTGATGTTGACAAACCGGGCTGGCCGGACACCAGGCTCTCGTGTGACTCAACGTTTTGACAGAGATCGAGCCGATGTATTGAAACAACGGGATTTTTGGCCGATAGATACGAAGGACCTGATTCACCGGCATGTTTGTCCCGCCGCACTACACAAGAAGGACGCAGGGCAATGAGCGACCTGGACAGCATCCGCAAATTTGTATACCGCGAACCCCGCATGACGACCGGGTTCAACGTTGATTTTGTAACCGGAGGGCCAGCTTTCCATGGGTTGTGCAGGGATGTCAGCGATGCCGGCATTCGCGCCGAATTTGACGATCCCATCGCCGTCGGTGACTCTGGATTACTCATCCTGCGCCCTCCCGCTGGCGTGCTTGAGCTCCGTGCTCAAGTTGCCTATATTGAGAAACGTCAGGTTGGTCTCCTGTTCCTTTTTCGGACGGCCTGGGAACGCAGGATGACAATCGGGTTTATTGCGGCGATCGCCAACGATGCGGGTACTTCCAATGCAGGCCGATTCCCATAGCCACGCAGGCATGTTTTTGAATACACGGGTTCCAGTCTGCCTCACGTTGTCCCTACTTTCCCGGCTTCGGTTCCTTGGCAGCGCCTGTTGGTTGGATGGCTGCCCCCGCATTTAGCTCGTCGGCTAATGGTAAAGATCCATTGCTAGTGAGCGAAGGGTGGGCGTCGGGTTTGACCAGGTATCGAATAATCAACGTAATCCTCCGGTTCGAAGCATCCTCTGGTTGCAGAGGCTTACGCGGGTCCTGGTCGGCATATCCGCGCACTTGTACGACTTGATTTGGCCGCACACCACTATCCTGCATCAGACGCCTGGCGGTATTCGCGCGGTCAGTCGATAGCTCCCAATTGCCGTATGTCTGCGAGTCGGAGAAGGGCTTGGAATCGGTGTGGCCCTCGATGGAGATCGAGTTGGGTAGCTTACCCACGTCGACCGCGAGTATTTTCAGCAGGTTCTGCAAACTTGGGGTTGGCTGTGCCTTTCCGTTCTCGAAAAACGTTCCCTGGGGATTTTCCATCAGCTCAATCCGCAGCCCCTCCGGGGTGAGCGTCATTTCAATCTGCTTCTTGAGCTTGTCAAAATTCGGTATGGTTTCCATGGCCTTCATCAGATTTTCTTTCAACTTTGCCATGTCTTCCTTCTTGACGATGGAGACGGCTTCGCCAGCTCCGTCGAGGGCCGATCCCTTCTTCTGGGCTACGCCACGCGGATCGCGAAAGTAGCCGCCGACCGCATCCTGCACGGGCTTGCTACTGTTCATCAGCCAGAGCACGATGAATAGTGCCATCATGGCGGTGACAAAGTCGGCGTAAGCTACTTTCCAGGCTCCGCCGTGGTGGCCGCCGTGGCCGCCCTTCTTCTTGATGATGATGATCTGCTCGTCGTTTGCCATAGTTTGGTAGAGCTATACGGCTCCAGCCGCGACCTCCCCCGCCTTTTCTCTGCATGCTTTCTCTATTTCGGCAAAGCTCGGGCGAACATGGCCAGGTATTGCGCGGCGACCCATTTCGACCGCCATGATAGGGGCGGTACCCTTGATAAAGGCAAGCATCACCACTCGAAGTACGGCGTAGAAGCAGTGTTCCTCGTCTACCGTCTTCGACATATTGGAGGCCAGTGGCCCCGCAACTCCGTAGCAGAGGAGGATGCCCAGGAATGTGCCGACCAAGGCAGCAGCCACCTTATGTCCAATTTCCTCTGGCGGACCGCCAAGTGAACCCATGGTCACGACCACGCCCAGCACGGCGGCCACGATTCCCAGCCCAGGCAAAGCATCCGCCACACTGCTCAATGCCTGGGTTGGCTGGTTCGCTGAATGATGGTGGACCTCCATATCAACATCCATCATCTGGTCGACGTCAAACGGGCTCACCCCGCCGGTGATCGCCATGCGCATTGTGTCGCAGACAAAGTCTCTCGCGTGATGATCGTGCAGGAACACCGGGTACCTGGAAAATATAGGGCTCTTTTCCGGATCTTCGATGTCGCTTTCGATAGCGATCGCACCCTCCTTTCGTGATTTTGCGCAAAGGTCGAACAACATCTTGAGCGTTTCCACATAACGCTGCTTCGAAAACGGAGATCCTTTAATGACGCCCGTAAAACCGGCTACCAGCTTCTTCAAAATGTGCATAGGGTTGGCTGCCAACACAGTTCCGATGGCTGCGCCGCCTATCGTAACCAACTCGGCGGGCTGGACCAGGACGGCAAGCTTGCCCTTCTCCATGAGGAAACCACCGATGACGCAGGCGAAGACAAGTAAGATCCCAATGATCGAAAACATTTTCTATTCCATCCCATCCGAACCGTAAATTCTGCCAAGTCCGAGTCGACCGAGAGGCACCGGATCGGCCTGTAATGAACAGGACCCTTGCTTCCCTTGTATCGGCAGTGCAATCGGTCCCATTGAGCGGCGACCGAAGAAAACAATCCAACCCAACGGACAACACGCGTTGCATAGCCGCGATGTTGCTGGGCAGCTCCGCCGGCGAGGGTCAACCCGCTATCATTGGCCGCCCGTGAATCCGCGCCAACGCCCTCATGAACACTCCATCCTGATCAGGCTGCCACGAGGGACTGTTGACTAAGGCAGGTCGACGAATCTATGGCCGCTATGCAGATGAGAACTAAATGAGAGCGCATAAACCGGTGGTCGCCCGTGTGCGCCTCGGTCAGAGTGCCTTGCTAATTTTTAATCGCTTCATCGACTCGTTTTGTGACAGCGAACGGCGGTCCACTGGTCAACAAATTGTTGACGCTGCGGAGATGGCGGTCGAATTGCTCGTATGGCGGATGGAGCGCATGGATCCTAATGCCTGATGAAGCAGAACTTCCGGCAGAAGACCCTTGCAAGTGAATCTGGGTAGCGTGTTACTGGAAAGAGGCGATCCCGCAGCAGCGCGTTCCCATTATGAGGCAGCCCTGCGCATTGACCCGGAATTTCCCCAGGCGCACGGGGGTATGTACTACGCACTGACCCGGCTGGGCGAGCGAGAGCTTGCGAAACTGCACCAGGACAAATCCTTTGGACGGAAAGCTCTCTTCCCCTCTCCCTACCGAGGAGATTCCGAACCCGTTCCGGTGCTGCTGCTGGTTTCATCAACGGGCGGCAACACACCCATCGAGAAGCTCATCGACGACCGCGTTTTTCAGGCCTATGTCGTAGTGGCTGACTATTACGATACAAGGATTCCGCTACCGTCGCACCGGCTGGTAATCAACGGCATTGGCGACTGCGACGCGGCGGGGCAAGCATTGATGGCTGCCGAGTCGCTGCTCACATTCACCGGGGCACCGGTCCTGAACGCCCCCGCTGCGGTGCGGGTGACGGGCCGGTGCGAAAATGCCAGCCGGTTAGGTAAGCTGCCCGGAATCAGAACACCCGTCACCGTGACGTTTCCTTATGGATTACTCGCCGGCCAGGACGGACTAGCCGCCCTGGCCGGTCGTGGCTTTACGTTTCCCTTGCTGCTTCGCACTCCGGGCTTCCATATGGGACAGCATTTTGTTCGGGTGGAATCGCCGGCGGCTCTCGCTTCCGCGGTGGCTGGACTGCCTGGATCAGGAAACCCTGAAGCTGAAGTGATGGCGATTGAATATCTCGATGCCCGCGGCGCAGACGGAAATGCGCGTAAGTACCGAGTGATGACGGTGGGCGGACGGTCTTATCCACTGCACCTCGCGATCTCGAAAGACTGGAAAATTCACTACTTCAGCGCCGATATGCACGACCACAGCGAATATCGCGCCGAAGAAGCACACTTTCTGGCAGACATGTCTGGCGTCCTGGGCAGCAAGGCAATGCTCGCGCTCGAACGATTGTTGGATGAGATCGGCCTCGATTATGGCGGTATCGATTTTGGTCTAAGCCAGAGCGGCGAGCTCCTGCTGTTTGAAGCGAACGCAACGATGGTAGTGGAACTGCCGGACGGAGATCAGCGCTGGGATTACCGGCGTGCAGCTGTCGAGCGCATTCAGGATGCGGTGCGCAATCTACTGATGGCCCGCGCCGGCGTGGTCCCAGGCTGCATCGCAAATTCGAATCTGGGTCTTGCTGCGACGCACCTGAATTGCTGAACTAACGCTGGCGAGGACCAGGTTCATGCCGATGTATTAGAAAAGGACCCCGGGCGACCATGTCGGAGTCATGAGCCTTCAGGAGATACATGCCTACAAAGATCCTTATGGTGGATGATGAGCCCGCAGTCCTGGCGGGCTATGCAAGAACGCTATCGCGTGAGTTCGACGTCGACACAGCGGTTGGCGGGGAGTTGGGACTGAAGGCGATCCAAGACAATGGTCCATACGCCGTGATCGTCTCCGATATGCGCATGCCGGGCATGAGTGGCGCACAGTTCCTGGCAAGAGCGCGCGAGTCAACTCCGGATACGGTTCGGATGCTTTTGACTGGCTATACTGACCTGGGCGCTGCCATGGAAGCAGTCAACGAGGGGAACATCTTTCGTTTTCTTACTAAGCCTTGTGTGAAGGAGGTTCTGGTAGCGGCGATCAACTCCGGAGCGGAACAGTATGAGTTCGTTCGCCTGGAAAAGGAGCTCCTGGAGAAAACCCTCCTGGGCAGCATCAAAGTTCTGGCAGACGTTTTGAGCGCCACAAGTCCAGAGGCATTTGGCAGATCATTACGGATTGCGCAATTTGTCACCCATATCGCGAGCAAGTTCAGCTTCGCTTTTCGTTGGCGGCTGGATGCGGCAGCTACACTCTCGCAGCTGGGTTGCATAACTCTCGACACAGAACTGGTCCGGAAGTCTCTTGGTGGGGCGAAGCTTTCGCCAGAAGATCAGGCCCGATTCGACGCTCACCCGGAAGCAGCTATGCGCCTTCTCTCCGGGATTCCAAGGTTGGAACCGACTGCCTGGATGATTAGCCAACAACTCGTCGTGGAGATTCCGACGAAGGTTCCCGATCTGCCTGAGGCCGCTATGAAAGAGACCGTATTCGGCGCCAAAGTTCTTAAACTTGCCGTGGCTTTCGACTTCCTACGGATGAAACTTTCTTCCGATGCGGCGGCAATCGCGAGTCTTGGGACCAGAAAGATCGAGTTTGAGCGCGAGCTGGTTGATGCCTTGATCGGTGCCAGGGCCGTGGCGGGGGGGATGCAGTCGCGCAGAGTGTCCACGCTAAAGCTGGCGACCGGCATGGTCCTGGATCAGGACATTCGGAACAAGGAAGGTATGTTGCTGATCGCCAAAGGCCAGGAGATCACCAGGGTGGTCCTTCTCAGGCTGGAGAATTTTGCGAATGCGGGTCTGATCGACAAAGAAGTTCAAGCGTTGGTGCCGATGTCGCGAACGACTCCGGTTGTCAACTCCCACCCAGCGACGGGTTAGGCCTAACGGTTTGCCTTGGGTAGCGAATCACACAGCACTCACTATGCATGTGCTTGCAGATAACCGCAGATGACGCAGAGGTCGCGGCCGTCCCTGGAACGCACCGTCCTGCTGCCGCAACTGGGGCAGAGCTTGATTACTCCAGGTTCTCCGATGGGTTTCATCTTCATATGATTTTTCCCTCATGAACTCATCGGGACAAAGAGCTGAACTTTCCAGTAACCGGTGTTGTAGCGTGCCCTACATCCCGGCCGTGGAATTGCAGTCGAGCCCACGCGGTCAATCGAGTTAAAAACACGCCGACCCACAATGCGACGACGCCCGAATGCAAAATGGTGCTTCACGGGTAAAGGATGCGAAGAAGAAACATCAGGAACGGCGACGCAATGAACGCTATGGCCGATCCGTTCAATGGAGGTTTCTTAAGCTAAGCGGCGATGTGCAACAAGCGCTCACTCTACGCCGCTTGTTAGAACAATGGCGGTACAGCAACAAGACTAGCCGATGGCGGATATTAGCAGGGGTCGACAAAAACTATGGTCAGAATTTTATAGGCATTAATCAAGGTCTCTCCAGGCTCGAGTTCTCCACATTGAACCCACGGAGATATGAGCCGACGGGGAGCTAAAAAACAGAAGCGGATCCAAACCGCGTCGCATGTGGTCGATGATCTTGTCTGCGACGTCGGCGGCGCTCACATAGTAAATATCATCCGTGGGTGCCTCGATGGTATTCATTGTTTTTTTCATTTTGGATCCTTCGAAATTCCAATCTTCAACTCGTGCGGGTCGATGAACGCTCTTCCTCTGTCCAGACCGCCCCTCGGTTGAGAGTTTGAACGGGAAGGAATACTTGAACAGCAATTTCTATCCAGATTTTCGGCATCGCGGGGGACCTTCTTCATGGCCGTATAGTTGCAGCGATTCCGAGAGGAAAATGCGGTGGCGCGTCCTCCTCTGCCCGATGATGCTTTCCCGGTTTACGAACGCGTGGGCAGATTTATTGAATGCGGATACGGGTGCGGGTGAGGAAATCGCGGAGGCGCCCGGCGTCATCGGGCTGAGCCTGAATGAGAAGGTTCTGGCGATGACGATGGCCTGGGTGATTTAGCGACGCGGCGAAAAGCTCATCCTTCTGGGCGCCGGCTTCGAGACTCAAGGCTTTCGCCTCCAGGGCGCAATAGAAACGGAGGCTGATCTCGTAGGGTTCGCAATTGAGCTTGGGAATGGCCATGGTGGTTTTATTCTTCGCTCTTTCCATAACCACTTGAACTTCCCACCTATCAGCCGTATAGCCTCGACGATCCACGAGTGGCCTCGAAAGAAGTGACTCATTCCGGGACAGTCTCATTGGATCGCTCGATCCGACTTTCCCGTTTACCATAGTGAGCCAGCTCTCGACGTTCACCTAAATATCCTCACACCATCGTCGATAACGACTGCAGGTACTGAATCTAAACCTTGACTTGGTATTAGCAGCTGTAAGGGTTGCTCATTCGGCGTGCGAGTGCGGAGAAGGCAGCACCAAAAATGAACACAACGTGCTATGCGAGCTCGCAAACATTTTCATGCATGTTCCATCGCCCGAAATCACAGGGCCCTTAAGAACAGCTAACCGAAATTCAGGTGTCATAGGTGGATTGGGCGAGCGACCATGCCAAAAGATCCCCGGAGCCCGTAACGGTTAGTTGAACGTTGTGCAGTTCGTAGAGAGCGGCTAATTTGTAGTTTGAGGGTCGCCCTCTTGCTTCACAGGGGAAGAAACTGGTCGAACAATACTTCAAAGTTCTCTATTGCGGGATTTTTGACCCAGTCAGAATGCTGTCGCGGATATGCACTTCTTTCCGTCACCCGCGGAACTCACCACTCCTAATCTCCCACTCGAGGCACGGCAATTCTCCCACTCGTTTTGGTATTCGCAGTGAGAGAAATTATCTCCGAGCTCAGCGGTAGAGGGAGCATGACTGTTACACCGCTGCTCATGAGGCGTTGCCCGGTACGCTCAGTATCCGGTGAACTGCCGTCCTCAAAATGCAAATGGTAGCTTTGCTGCGGATCGAGCCCGGCTAGCACAAAGCGGTGTTCCGGTTCGTCGCCAGCCGAGCCGCGGAAGGCGAACACTATTCCCCTATGTTTCGCGGGGTCCCAGTATTCCATTCCATCCCAGTGCACGCCGTCTGGCCGCTCCGATATGTGAAACAGTTTTGCCTGGCGAATCAGCGGACGCAGATTCGTCTTGTAGAATGCGATTGCCCGTCGCGCTGCCGTATGCTGTTCTGCAGTCCAGGTATTCGTGTCCTGCATGATGGTGATCCATCCCATCATGCCACTGCGCAATTCATACAGAAAATTTTCCGGGCGCGGTGTGGGCCACTTTTGTACGTAAGTTTCGAGCATCGCAGCAGGCAGGACAAAGCTGGTGTCGTAAAACGCGCGGCGATTCGACAGCGGATCGTAGGAATCGGTGATGGAAAAGTAATCGCCGTGGGCGGCACTTCCAAAGTCAACCATGCGTCCGCCATCGTTGCAAATCTCCAGTAGAAGTTCTGGATGCTCCCGGCGCAATTGCGCGTAGATGTTGTAATAGGAGCGCACCGCATGATAGCTCACGTCTGTCGAGTTGGAGCTGAGCACGAGGTCGGAACCGCCAATGTGCTGGATGCTCATGTGCTGAGGGTCGGGGGGCGCGTGAGGGTGGTCATCGCGTGTGCATCCCTGGGCCACCAGATACCCATCGTGTTCCAGCATGTCGAGGTGGTAATCGCTCACGATGCGGTTCACCTCGCGCGCGGCGTAATCATGAGCGGCGGGTATGCCCAGGTCAATGGTCTGGCCTTTGAATTCCTGCGGCTTCCAGGCCGGACCCACGTCGGCTACCAGCCAATCGCGCACCGTTGGATCGCGTAGGTTCAGCGCACCGGGGGAAGTGTCGAGCCCGGCCTGCGACCAGTCTACCCACAGACCAAACCTCATCCCGCGGCGGTGAGCGTCATCGATCAATGGGGCTAATCCGTGGGGAAAGCTTTTTGGATTTGGATACCAGTCCCCTACCCCGCGAAACCACCCGGCATCGAGGTGGAACATCTCCAGGCCAAGCTTTGCGGAATCGGCGATCATTCGCTTGGCAATGGCTTCATCAATCTGCATGCCGGCGCCCCAGCTATTGTTAACCGTCAGAGGATACCGGGGATCGGCCCAGGTGCGCGGCGAACCAAGTGCTGTGCGCACCCAGGGACGTAACTGATTTGCTGCGCCATCCGGGCCGCCTCCAAACGTACCCAGGAAAACGATGGGCGATTCGAAAAGGCCTCCAGGAGAAAGGCGGGTGAGCGCGGGGCCGGGCTGCGGATCGAGGCCGAGCTGGCTGCGAAGATCACCTGACGTGCGGGCTAGAGCCACGCGCGTTCGCCCGCTAAACTCAATGCCCGCGTACCAACCAGGCCGATTCCCGCCGGACCGGAAAATTGCCTCGTAGGGAATGATCTCGCGCCCGCGGCCAGCCACGTCGTGCGCGTAAGTGCTGGACCAACCAGTCCATTGATATCCCGGCCCGGCTTGCTCGAGATGGGTGCCGACTGCAGAAGGTTCACCCGCACCCTTCTCGACATAAAAGTGATGTAACGGGATTGCGGACGAAATCTGCCAGTCAAGAGACAGGCTGTCCATAATGGGCATCCAGAACTCACGACCGTCCAGGTTTTCGACTTCGATGTGGTGCTCAATGGGTCCAAATGCCGCGCGCGCAGTCCATTCCCAGGAGAGACGCAGATGCGGTTCCTTCGATTCATAGACAAAGATCACCTGTTTGGGGTCAACTCTGGCGAAGTGCGGCAGCAGATGCCACGTGAGTGGAATCCGGACGCCGCCCAGTTCCACAAATGCCGGCAATGACTCGTCGGCACGGTTGCGCCACAGATTTTGCTGGGGCCCGCGAAGTGAAATCACTCGTGGTGCCAATGGTCCGGCGGATAGCTCCACCACCGTATCGCTGGTTGATAGCCTAGCCCGGATTTGCGGGCGAGCCTGCGCGGCCGCGTGGCCACAATAGACGGCCAGCAGCCAGCAGAAGAAGACTTTCGCTCTGAACATCAAGTTGCTACTCTCCAAGGCGGTGGGCCCGATACGCCGATGATAGCGGGTTGACCCTACGGGGTTGGCGTCCGAGCTAGGGTCAAAAAAAGTGCCCTAGTCGTCGCGTTAGTCTGCGAAGGATAAGGCACCCTTGCGAAGAATGGCTGAACTGCTGGTGGATGGCCTACGTTACGGAGCGAGCATGGCAAATAACGCAGGGGATTCGATCCATTAGTCCTGCAGTCGGCTTTTCGCAATCCGAGCTTTACTGACGAGAAGCGCGTTTTTCCCGGTACTAATTATTCAGACCATTCAATTATTTTCGCTGTAGTTTTATACATCGAGTCGACTCGAGGCGGCGACTCGACCGTACCAGTAACCAGAATTTTTGATTGTGCGCTTCTGATTTCGGAAGTCTGTGTAGATCAAGCCGTATCGCTCGGTGTAGCCTTCTGCCCATTGGAAATTGTCGAGCAATGTCCAGGCATGGAAGGCGCGGACACGGGCTCCATTGGCGATCGCGCGAGCCAGTTCCGCAAGCGTCTCTCGATACCATTGAATGCGGCGCACATCTGGGATGCGACCATTTTCCTCTTCATCGGGACCGTCAAGATAGCCGCAACCGCTCTCGGTAATTTCAATGGTGGGATGGTTGTACTCTCTTGAGATTTGGGTCACGAGATCGTACATTCCCCGTGGCCAAACTTCGAGACCTGCTTCTGTAAGCGGGCCTTCCGTAGGCATCGCGGCACGGAAACGCGTGTAAGGATCGCGCCCGCCCGGTGAATTGTTCTCGATCTCTGTGCCGCTGAAGTTTCCTCCCTTCTGAAATTTTTCCTTGCTTGCGTCTGACACGATACGGCGTGTGTAGTAGTGAAAACCAACCCAGTCCAGTGGAGCATAAAGAAGCTTTTCGTCGCCTGCCTTGAAGCCCATCACGTCATACGGCGGCTCTCCAACAAAAGCCTTCGGATAACGGCCGTGCATGACCGCCTCCAAAAAGAAAATGTTGTTCATAGCGTGATACCGGGCGGCGGCGGCACGGTCGTCCTCCGAGTCCGTCTTTGGATACGCAGGAGCCATCTCATAAGCGCTTCCTATCGTTGCTTTCGGGGAGGCGGCCTTCACTGCGCGGTGAGCCTCACCCTGAGCCAACGCCAGCGTGTGCGCTGCCTTCAGAAAATCGCTGAAACTTGTCCGGCAAGGAGGAAATACACCCGCCGCGTATCCCATAAAGGCAATGGCCCAGGGCATATTGAAGGGTGCCCACACCGTAATCCGATCACCAAGATGTTTGGCGAGGATACCGGCGTAGTCAGCGAAATAATTGGCGAGATCCCTGTTGGGCCATCCGCCTCGATCTTCGAGAGCTTGAGGAAGATCCCAGTGGTACAAGGTGCACCATGGGCGGATTCCAGCCGCGAGGAGAGCATCGACAAAGCGGCTGTAGTGATCCAGCCCCTTCATGTTTGGAGCACCGGTTCCTGTTGGCTGAATCCGTGGCCAGGAAATGGAAAAGCGATAGCTCTTCTGGTTGAGACGCTTCGCCAGTGCGATGTCCTGCGGGTAGAGATGGTATTGATCGCACGCTACGTCGCCTGTCACTCCGCCCCGCACCTTGCCCGGTGTATGCGTGAATCGATCCCAGATCGATTCACCTTTTCCGTCAGCGTTCCAGGCGCCTTCATTTTGATACGACGCTGTGGCAACTCCCCAGAAGAAGCCCTCAGGGAATCGAGCTTCTTTGATCCATGCGTCAGGTACCGCGCCAGGCGTCTGATTTGTGGGAAGTGGATTGGTGGCATAGCTACGCCAGGGGTAGAGTGCGACGCCCGCTGTTGCGGCCAGAGAGCGAGTCGCGAATTGACGACGGTTCATCAAAAGCTCCTCATTGCCAAAATGACCTGCTCAAAAGCGTGCCGTGTCCATAACTATCGCACCTCGGTACTCACAAGTCAGTTTGAGTTCACCGACGCGGTCGCTTGCTGCAACATGGGTCAGCACAGATTCTCCATGAACATCGAAATTCCTCATCAGCGGTTGTTCTGACGACACCCGAGACCAACGGTAGGTCGGGTGTCGAGGCATATGGCGCTGGAGTTGGGACCTCGCAGGTTGCGGAGAATACCGTACTAGGCCGGGCAGGCCTCCCCGAAGATCTCGGTCGGATGATCGAGTCACTTCTCTCTGGAGAGAATCGTTGGGTCAATGCGCAGCGTATCGAGGTCGCAGGCGCGGTCGCAATTTAGCTTCGCTTTCGACGCGAAGGATTTGAGGAGAACTGCCATTGCCCTTTCAATCGGTCAAAGGCTATACGCCAGCGGATGCTTGGGCTCATAAAGCATGATGTCGTCCGCGCCTGGTACGGCCATCATGACCACGAGTCCGAACCCATGATCCTGAACTTCGCCGCGGAACTCCGCTCCTTTGCCTTTCAGTTCAGCCACCGTGTGTGAGATGTCGTCGCACATCAGGGAGATCAGGTGGTGCCGCGGCGATTCGTACGTTTTGCCATCGTAGACCATGTGGGTCGGGTGCACACCCATCTCACTACGCCCGGTCTTGAAGATAAGCCAACCGGCGCCTCCGCCCTGCACATCCTCGACGTAGGGCCACCCGAGAACGTCGCGAAGGAATGCGCGTGTTGCGGGAGCATCGTCGGAATAAATCAGAGTGTGGATGCTGGTGATCATCAGACTGAGCTACCGAAATCGTCTGAAGTTGTACTATTACGGCCTATTGCCAGTCAAGAAGCCGTTCATCGCATTGGAGGGTCAAATTAGGACACTACCGGATTGCCGCGTGGATGTTCCGGACCGGTGATTGCGTGTTACGGTAGTAGTCGCTCCGCCGGGGTCGCGCCTTGCGGAGTGATCCAGGGCCGAAGACACGGGGCTGGTTCCGAAGGAATCGGCGATCGAGACCCTCTGCAGTTTGGCTTATGGGCCGGCTGTCGGAGGGTTTTCGTGTTTTTGCCAGGATTCCTATGGTGAGGCTCCGTCGTGGGAGGCGCTTTAGCCTGCTTTAGCCTTAATTAGGCAGTACCCATGCCCCTACACTTACCTGGCAAAGAAAAACGCAGGGGCTAAACAGGCTGCGGAAAAACCGAATTCTTTGAAGGGGACGGCCTTCAGGCCGTCCGTAAGTGATTGAAAATCTGTTCGGCTTTAGCCGCTGACGGGTTTCGCCCCCTGTTCGACCTTTTTCCGCAGCCTCTAAAGCCCAGATCTTTGTCGGGCCTCATCGGCCCGACTGAAGTCGGGCCCTTTGGAGTTTCTACATTTCACTAGAGTTACTGATGAAGAACAATTCCGTCCTGGAGCGGGATGCCCGCGCGCTCATGACGACCCATTTCTGAGTTGCAAATCGGCCGCAAGAGGACCCCG
>DASRRN010000134.1:0-5205 GCA_035695685.1 Acidobacteriaceae bacterium
CACCGAGTCCACACCCCACCGCAGGTCCCACTTTTGCAGAACAGCAATTTGACCGGCAAGTGCGGCCTTCATTGCAGAATCCGCCGGGAGTTTTGCCCACGCATCCAGCAGCGCGGGGAGTGGTTTGATAAACCAGGTCAGATAGCTGTCATAAGCCGCGGCCATCAGCCCATCCAGAGTAAAGTCTTTCCTGCCCTGCAACAACCGCATCGCGTGCATGCCCCGAGCCGATTCCCCGCCTGTTTCCACATAGGCCGGGTAATCCTTTCTGCGCAGGCTGCTCGCGCCCGCACCGTTCCAGGGCGAATCATTCACGTTGAACAGATACCCACTCTTCGGGTCAAGCAGGTGCGGTGACTGATCGACAGTCAACAAACCCTTCCACTCCGTTGCCGGATCACTGCCATCCACTGGCTTGGTGAAGTCGAAGTGCGTGTCTCGGCGAGGAATAAAGTTGCCCTGAAAGTAGGCAATGTGCCCATCCGCATCGGCATAGATGGTGTTATTGGACGAATTGGCTCTCAGCTCCATCGTCTGCAGGTATTGCTTGTAATCTTTCGCCTTGGTACGCAGGTAAGACTGCATCAACGCCTGGATTGGCTTCTGCATCAACCGGATGGTCACCCACTTGCCGTCCTGATCGCGAATGACCGGACCATGATGGGTATAGTATGCGGTGAATGTTCTCTCTGCCATTCCGTGCGCGGTCTTGTAGGGCACGGTGATCCGCTTCTCGATAACCGGCCGCTCGCCGTCCGCGTACTTGTAGTAGTAGTGTCCGTCCTTGCGATGCACCGTTTCCAGATACTCATCCACGGCGTCCACGCCGCTTGAGGTATGCATCCACCCTACCCGCGGATTGAATCCCTGGTAGACGAAGAATTGTCCCCAGGTCACCGCTCCATAAGCATCGAGCCCCTCTCCGCTCATCATCTGCAACTCCGAGCGGAAGAAAAACGAAGTGTGCGGATTGATGAGCAGCAGCGCGTGGTGATCCCGGGTATTCGACGGTGCAATGGCGATTCCATTCGATCCGCCTGGCTCAGCCTCCCTTTCTGTGGGCAAAGCGGCTTTCTTATCCGGCCTTCCGTAGAAGGACTCCAGCTTTTTCAGGTCGACTCGTTCGATGTCACCCCCGATGCTGCCCTCGGAAAACGAGAGCGCCATCCAGGGCTCGAAATGTTGAATCACGCGAGGTTTCACTTCCGGGTGCTTGCTGAGATAGAAGTTGAGCCCATCAGCGAACGCATCCATCAACTTGCGTAGCCACTCCGGGCTAGCCGCGTAGTCTTTCTTTAGTTCCTCGGGATCAATGAACATCTTCATACGCAGGTCCTGATAGACCTTATCTTCGCCTTCCGCCTCCGCCAACCGTCCCATGGCGTTCAGGTAGTTGGTTTCTACCCGGTTGAAGTCGTCTTCGGCCTGCGCGTAGATCATGCCAAACACGGCATCCGCGTCCGTTTTGCCATAAACATGCGCAATGCCCCAGTCATCGCGCACAATTTTGACGTTGGCCGCCTCCGCAGCCCAACGCGTTCCCTCCGCTGATCCATTAGCCTGCGCAGCAACGCTGTGCGCGCCGTAAGGCAGAAGCAATCCGAAAATTACGATCATCACCAGAGCGAAGCTTTTCCTCATTGGTTCGGCCGGCCCTCATCGGCTCAGTTTATATGAGGGACACCGAAGGCCTATTTGCAATGGACAGAGGAACCGGGAAAGCGCGCCGGAGCGTGTGGAGCAGAAACATAGAGTCCCGTCGCGTGACGCAGAGAGAGCTACTTCCGAGGACAGAATTGCTAATGCGACGGAGTTGCGGAGGCAGGTATGTTGTGCCTCGATTCAGTGGAGGTCTCGAGCGGCTCAGCACTCTCGCTTTTTATCTTGGCCTGGGACCTCGTCCGCACGAATTCGGGGCGGCCGTATCGCCGAACCCTGGGATGATCCGAAATCCATCCGAAAAGAACCGCACCAACCAAAATGGCGAGGCAAATGATGGCGGGAAGGAAATCATTCAACATCGTCAGCTCTCCTGATCCAGGTCAATGCCTACATGGGTTAGTGATTGAAAGATCTGCATCGTTACAAGAGAGCGCAGCCTGTACCACGCTGGTTACGGGATGCTTCGCTCTTCTGGGGAGGTGAGTTCCAGTGACCGGGCAACTTTGGGCCCCGTTTGCTGTCGCATAGCTTGCTCAAAGCACGATTGCCAATTAGCGTCTTAGAATGAATCGCGACATAACAACAGCGGTGCAAGCCGACGGCCTGGAGGATCCCCAGCTGGCCGGCGAATGGTTCGCCGTAGCCTGGTCGCGCGACGTGAGGCCAGGGCAGCTTCTCGCTCGCAGGCTTCTAGGCCGCGACGTTGTGCTGTGGAGGTCAGCGCAGGGCATCCACTGTTGGCGCGATCTTTGCATCCACCGTGGCGCCCAGCTTTCGCTGGGCAGATTGTGCGGCGATCGCCTGGTGTGTCCTTATCATGCCTGGGAATACGACTCGAGCGGCCAGTGTGTGCATATCCCTTCTCAACCGGACCAGCCACCTCCACTTAAGGCACGTGCGCAAACTTACCAGGCGAGGGAGCGGTACGGCATTGTCTGGGTCTGCGTGGGAGAACCGCTGGGCGACCTTCCCCGCTTTCCTTATGGTGACGACTCCAGGTTCCGCTTGATGCTGGCGGGGCCGTATTTCTTTCGCGCGAAAGGTCCGCGGGTGGTCGAAAACTTCCTTGACGTAGCCCACCTGGGCATCGTGCATGCAGGCCTGCTGGGCGATCCGCAGCATGGTGAGATCGAAGATTACGAAGTAGGCATGGGACCGCACGGACCAGATGCGCGCGAGATTCGCATCTGGCAGCCAGACCCGGACGGGACAGGACAGGGCGCCCTGGTCACCTATCATTATTGGGCCTGCGCCCCGCTTACCGTCGCTCTCGAAAAAGTGCACGGCGACCAGCGCTTCGGCATTCTGGCCCCAGTTGCGCCGGTCGATGCGGACACCTGCGAATCGCGCCTGGTGATCGCGATGGATTACGCGCACGATGTTCCCGAAGAGGAATTCATTCACTTTCAAGACCAGGTCACCGCGCAAGACAAGGTTGTCGTCGAATCCCAGCGGCCTGAGCTGCTACCGCTGGATTTGCAATCGGAGCTCCACCTGCGCTCGGACCGTATGGCCATTGCCTATCGTAAGTGGCTGCGCGAGATCGGCTTTTCCTATGGAACGGCCTGAATGGTTCACCGCTGGGGACGTAGACGGCTTCTTCGGATTATTCTTCAGCGGCTTTCCCGATCTTCTGTTGATCGTGGGCCTGGCGCCAGTGTGCGGCTTTCCCTTGAGCTTCGTCGCCAGCCGCATCCTTCCCGGTGCGGCGATCTCCGTTCTGGCGGGGAACCTCTTCTACGCATGGCAAGCACGGCGCCTGGCACACCTGGAGGGCCGCAGCGATGTTACCGCGATTCCCTTCGGCGTCAATACGCCTACCATCTTCGCTTATGTCTTCCTCATCATGGGCCCGATTTATGTGCGGACGCACGATGCAAACCTGGCCTGGCATGCGGGCGTCTTCGCCAGCCTGTTGAGCGGCATGGTGCAAACCGCCGGAGCATTCTGTACCGATTGGCTGCGCCGCAACACTCCCCGTGCCGCGCTGCTCTCTCCCCTGGCAGGACTCGCCCTTGCTTATCTATGCCTGGGCTTTGTTTTCGGCATCTTTCAGCAACCGGCGATTGCGCTCTTGCCCATGCTCGTCCTGCTTACCCTCTATGGCTCGCATCTCAAACTCCCCTATCGTTTGCCGCCTGCTCTTCTCGTTATCGGCATCGGTGCGGTTCTGGTGGCGGTGCTGCGCCGGCTCGACATCTACACCGTTCCCATGCCGGCAGTACCAGCGCTGAGACTCTATCTGCCCCATGCGGTCAATGTATTTGCCCTCTTTAACCAAAGCACCTACTGGCCGTATCTGACGATCATTGTGCCCCTCGCCGCGCTGGACACGCTGGCATCGCTGATGATCCTGGAAAGCGTCAAAGTTGCCGGCGATGATTACGCCACCATGCCGTCCCTGTTGATGAATGGCGTGGGCACGATGGCCGCTGCCTGCCTGGGGAGTCCCTTCCCTACCACGCTTTACCTGGGCCATGCCGCACACAAGGCTAACGGCGCCCGTTCCGGGTATTCCGTACTCAACGGCCTGGTCACGCTGGCCCTGTGCACCACCGGGATCCTTCCAGTAGTCTTGCGCTTTGTGCCTCTGGAGGTGGCGGCGCCGGTCATCATCTGGTTCGGTCTGATCACGGTTGGTCAAGCCGTGATCGAGGTTCCAGCCAACCAGGCGATCGCGGTAGTCATCGGGCTGATTCCTGCGCTTTCGCAATGGGCCACGGGCATTGCCGATACGGTCGCGCGCAAAGCAGGTAGCAGCCTGATGGAGGTCACACCGCGCATGGGGGGAGATCTGGCCATGGGAGGTCTGATTGCGTTGGGGCAAGGGTCATTGCTGACCTCGATGCTCTGGTCCGCGGCGCTGGCGTTCATCGTGCAGCGCCGCTTCGCCCCTGCGGCAGCGTGGCTGGCAGCGGCGGCGGCCTTTTCGGCCGTGGGCATCATTCACGCCTATACGCTCTCACCCAACGGTGTGGAGAGCCTGATCGGCTGGTGGGTCGCGCCACAGTTTACACTCGCCTACGCAGGCGGGGCGGCATTTCTGCTGGCATGCGCCTGGTATGCGCCTACAAGACAAGTTGCTACAAGAGAAGTTGAATGAGGAGGGCACTTATGGATCGTCGCAGTCTGCTCAAGAATCTCTCTACCGCCGCCGCAGCCGGTGCGGTCACCAGCCTGGGGAGTGGGCGCACGCTCTCTGCCGAAGCGGCCTCCGGTGTCGTGAAGACCATGGGAAATGGAGGACCGCTGGCGCAGGCCAAAGATGCGGTCCGGAGAGGTATGCCTCCGCTGAAAATCACCGACGTCAAAGTCATCGCCACCGCACCCTCGGGTTCCAACTGGACCATCGTGAAAGTGGAAACCAGCGAGCCCGGTCTGTATGGCCTCGGTGCCGCGACCCACCAGGAAATTCCGCAGGCAGCGCAAGCCTACATTGAGAAGCGCCTGAAGCCGTTTGTCATCGGCAAGAACTGCGATGACATCGAAGACATCTGGCAGTCTGCGTACTTGCAGGAGTACTTCCGCTCCGGCCCGGAAGGC
>DASRRN010000135.1:0-8985 GCA_035695685.1 Acidobacteriaceae bacterium
ACTTGGCAGAGAAAAAAGCGCAGGGGCTAAAGCCCATGTCTTTGTTGACCTTGAGCGGCACGACTGAAGTCGTGCCCTGATACAAAGCATCAGACCGGTGACTCCAGAAAACTCGCGCATTTCCGTAGATTTGGATGTATCCACCCTCTCCGATATGTAGAAACTCCAGGTACGGGCTGAAGCCCGTACCTACCAGCAGGTATCTACAGCATTGAGTTTTTCCGCAACGTGCCAGAGGATGGTGAAGAAGGAGGATTGCCATGAGCAAATTGAACGATAAAGTCGCAGTAGTTACCGGTGCGTCCAAAGGGATTGGAGCTTCGATCGCCGAGCATCTGGCGGCCGAAGGAGCTTCGGTGGTGGTCAATTATGCTAACAGCCGAACTGGCGCGGACACTGTCGTCGCTCGCATTACTGATCAGGGCGGAAAGGCCATCGCCGTCCAGGGAGACGTCTCCAAACCGGCCGATATCCAACGTCTCTTTTCCGAAACCAAGAAGGCGTTCGGCAAACTCGATATCCTTGTGAATAATGCCGGGACCTATGAATTTGCCCCGCTTGAGTCCATTACGCCGGAGCACATCCAAAAACACTTGAACTTGAATGTTGCAGGTCTACTGCTGACCACAAAAGAGGCGGTCAAGCTAATTGGGCCGGAGGGCGGTTCGATCGTCAACATTGGCTCGATCGTTGGTCCGATGCCGGCACCGCAAGCATCCGCGTACAGTGCGAGCAAAGCCGCGGTCGATGCAATTACGGTTTCGCTTTCTCAAGAACTTGGCCCGCGCAAAATCAGAGTCAACTCACTCGATCCGGGCATGGTTGAAACGGACGGGCTCCGCGCTTCCGGCCTGCACGAGAGTGAATTTAGAAAGCAGCAAGACAGGGAGACTCCCCTGGGCCGAATTGCTCAGCCTGAAGATATTGCACTGGCCGCCACATTCCTCGCAGGAGACGATTCCCGGTGGATCACCGGTCAAGTGATCGTCGCCGCGGGCGGCAAACGAATGTAACGTTAATCGAACGTGCGAAGCCAGATATCGCGCACAGAAATCTTGCACGGCTGGCTTTCGATCTCGAAACCGATGAGTCCCGGTTGATTGTTGACTGAGTCTCGATTGTCGTCGATAAAAATCGCCATCAGCTGGCCATTCATGATGTGCATCATCACCCCACCGCGGGCGATGATCTCGTAGTCGTTCCACTCGTTTACTTTTACATAGCCACCGAGCGCCTGCTTGTCGCCGATATTGGCGACGAGCCGGTTGGTCTGACCGGGCAGCGCCTGGGTCACCTGGCCACGATAGGCGAGGATGCCTTGCATGGTGTTTTCGGAGTACCACTGACCGGTGTAGGACGAGGTCGACGCAGTAACCGGGAACCAGAAGTCGGCTTGCGGACCGGTCATCATAAATTTGAGGTCATAGGGCGGCTGACCTGGGGGTTGCGGGCGTGTCCACGGTACGCCGGTGACGCTGCGGTATTGAATTCCGCCGCCACCGCCTTTTTCTATCTTCATTTGCAGCTTCAAATCAAAGTCGCGTGTTTTGTCGCCGCGATAGACGATGTAGTTGTTGCCCTTTGGCTTGCCCTCGAGCGTTTCTCCCACCATGATGCCGTCTTCGACGCGCCAGATGCTGGGGTCAGCATCCCATCCGGCAAAACTCTTGCCGTCGAAGATCTGCTTGTAACCGGTGTGCTCGTTAATGTCATAGGGCGCGGGATCATGAAATTTGGGCATACCAGGCAGCTTCTCGCCGTTTGGACCAGCTTTGGGCGGCCCTACTGGGGGAGATTCCAGCGCCGGAGGCACGGATTGAGCGATAAGCGCGGCCGGAAGCGTCAGGAAAAGCGAACCCAGCGCGGTTGCGGGTAAGAGTACTTGATAAACGAAACGGCCGAAGGGGCGAGTGTCGGGGCGATGCGATGCAGACATGGAGTTTCGGGTCTTCCGATTGAGACGATTCAAGAGCTACACGAGTTTAGCGGGAGCTCGCGGTTTTTAGCGACAGCTTTTTCCTTAGTATGTTTCCTTCACGCCCCAAGCTTTGCGCGGCTGCATCTACCATCGACTCCCACGGTGCGCAAGGGGAATCGGTATTATCCGGATGGGAATATGCTGGAGTTGTTTTCAATGCTGCCTGATTCCCCTCAACCAGATTTGGGAGTTGTCAGTTGGAGCCGCTGGAAGCAAATCTACGAATCCGTTTAAGGGAAGCCGGCGGTGTGGTATCCCTGATGGAAGAATGACAACAACAGCCCCACTTCCAAGGATGAGATGGATATCCAGGCGCTCAGGGGCGGCTGAGAACTGCTGAGAATCAAGATGCTTTGAGGAGGTCTTCGGGGGGGATGATCGTTCGATCCAGATTCGTCACGCCAGGAAACTCTAATAGCATGTGTTGTCGTTCGACGAGCAGCAGGACCACTTTTGCGAGCCGCAAGACTTGTGCATGTTCGATGTGTCTTCGTTCGGCCACTGGCATCTCCTCCGCGGGTATGCCTCCGTAACAGCCCCCGACTGGTTACGAATTGGATGTAAGAAGGTTACCGCGAGCCAGAGGAAAAAGCCAGGTTAATGTTACTTTCAAGACAACAACAAATCAGAACTGAAACGGGAACGGTGCATCTGCGTCGCGCAAAGATTCAGTGGGGACCAGAGGTCGGCAGAATGCGAGCGACGGTACGTGGCACACGATCTGGATATGTCAGGTTAACCTCGTATAGTTCCGCATCCGAATTGCGCTCCTGTCCGATATGACTCTTTCACGGTATCGTATTTGCGCACGATCGATCCCACGAGGGACAGGTCTTCGAAAGGGCGCTTCTTTGGCCTGTTGGTGCAGCCTGGGGCGGGATTGGCAGGTCCCAAAGCTGTCGCTTTCTCAGCTCGTCCCGCAGCAAGCCCAGTGCTCAATGGGCCACCCCGCCACATTGTGAATGGAAGGGCGATTTGGACTCCTCGCCCACTCAAGCCAAAACACGGCGAAGGTTAATAATGGGTGTATCGTTTCGCGGCAGAGTTAAACGTCTGCCCGAAGCCATTCAATCGAGATTTTAGGGAGGCAAGCTGATGGCAAAGTGGACGCGAAGAGGATTTGTAGGGTCGCTTTCGGGGATAGCAGGTGCAACGATGTTGGCCGGCCAGGCTGGGGGTACTCTGATGAGTGCTCAGGAAAGGCGGACGGGGAACGCACCAATCAAGATCACGGACCTCAAGTGCGCTGTCATCGGCCGCAATCCAACGGTCCGCATCGTCACCGATCAGGGAATCTCCGGCTACGGTCAGGCGGAGACCGCCAAGCCGTATCTCAAGCCGATGGTCCTGTTCTACAAGCACTATCTCATCGGCGAAGACCCGACCAACATCGCCGCCATCATGCTGAAGATTCGTCGCCTGGGCGCGTCCAAGCCCTGGGGTGCGGCGATCAGCGCCATCGAAATCGCGCTCTGGGACGTGGCCGGCCAGGCGGCCGGATTGCCAGTCCACAAGCTGCTGGGCGGGAAGATCCGTGACCGCGTCCGGCCCTACGGAAACTCCGAAAACAACATAGGCGCCACGATGACAATGCCCCGCACGCCACAGGATTACGCCGAGTTTGCGGCCAAGATGAAGGAGGCCAAAGAAGGTTACACCCTGGTCAAGATGCCGATCGGCTTTCACAATACGGCTATGATGACGGCCATCCCCAACACCTGGTACGGCTCCCAATGGCATGGGGCGGCGGCGCCGTACATGGATCGCGGGCTGATGACGGAACGGGGCATCGACAATTGCATCGCCTGCGCCGAAGCCGCGAGAAAAGCCCTCGGCGATGACGTCGGGCTGGCCTTCGACTGCGGGCCAGGCTGGGTAGTCAAGGACGCCATCCGGTTTGCGCGCGCGGTGGAACCGCTGAAGCTTGCATGGCTCGAAGACCTGATCACCGGCGATTACGAGCCTTACCCGAAACCCGAGGTCTTCAAGGAAGTGACCCAAAGCACGTCGACGCCGATTCACACCGGCGAGGAACTCTATTTGCGGGAGAACTGCATGGAGCTGATCGAGATGCAGGCGGTCAACGTGCTCGGGCCCGACCCGGAGGATGTGGGTGGAATCGCCGAATTGAAGTGGATTGCGGAGTACGCCGATCTCCACGGCATCCTGGTGGCGCCGCACGGAACTTTCGATGGCCTATTCGGCGTCGCCGCGCAGGTGCATATGGGGGCCACGCTTCCGCAGAACTATATTGCTTTCGAATACGCGAAAGGCCAACCGGAATGGTGGTATGACATCGTGGATGGCTTGCCGGATCCGGTTGTCAAAAACGGGTTCATCGATGTTTGGGACAAGCCGGGTCTGGGCATTACGTTTAACGTCAAAGCAGCGACGGCGCGACTTGGGGAGGAGGATCGCGGCTTCTTTGACTGAATGAGAGTTAGGCAGGGCGCTCTGGTGACTAAACCCTATCTCGAAAAGGGGATTCGGTCTTCCACTGTGTCGAGAAATCGGTGAGGAACGATCTGAATCGATTCTCACTTCAGCCGGCATTCAGACCGTCGGCCAGAGCGTTTCGATAAGCCCGAACAGCGGGAATAAAGCCGAGCAGCGCACCGAGGACGACGACGGCGACCACGTAGTAACCCACGCGCAACGAGACGCCAACCATTGCCAAGGGAATGCCGTAGCGATTCTCCACTGGGATCCGAATCGCATATAGCACCAGATAGGCAGCCGCCAGTCCAAGGATCGCGCCCAGCGCGCTGATAAGCGTGGATTCTAAAATGAATAGTGTAAAGATCTGGCGGGCATTCAACCCGAGAGTTCGGAGAACTGCTATCTCTCGCCGTCGCTCGTTCAAAGCGGTGTAAAGCGCGGTCAGCATCACCAGGAGACCCACCACCAGCACCGCCCCGCTGACCAGCGATAAGGCAACATCGGCGGCGCTCAGCACGCTCCACAGATCCCGCAATGTGAGCGCAGGAATGATCGCCGTTAGCGGTTCGGGTTGATAGGTGTTGATTTCGCGTTGCAGGTAGAGAGTGCTCATGCGCGATTTGGAGCGCAGCAGAAAGGCGCTGATCGTGTTGATGTGAAGATCGGACTTATGGATTTGGGATTCGGGAATAGCCTGCAGCGGTGGCGCCCCGTTCTGCCAGCCGAGATGCATCGCCTCATCGCCCCAAAGAGTGATATAGATGGCCCGGTCGACCGGCGTTGCCGTTCGCGCCAGGATGCCCACTACAGTGAACGGGTCGGCCGTATGGCGCAGAAAGCTGCCCTCGAGACCATGGCTCAGCACAATTTTTTGCCCCAGGTGGTAATGCAGTTGAGAGGCGACCGTGCTGCCCAGCACGGCTTCGAAGATTCCTACGGGCCGCGTTCCCTCAGCCAGTTGCAGACTACGATCCCCGCGATAGCGGTAATGCTGGTAGAAATTGTCATCGGTGGCGACCACGCGAAAACCGCGGTGACTGTCGCCCAGGGAGAGCGGAATCGTCCATAGGACCGCGGGATGACCGGCAAAGTGCTGGTATGAGGCGAAGGAGATTTCGTTGTTGGAGGTGCCGATGTGAAACACAGCATAAAGCAATAGGGGCAACGACCCGCCGCGTGCGCCGACGACCAGGTCGGTCTGGCTTAAAGTACCCTCGAACCCCACTTGCGTTCCCTGTCGCACGCGATCGACACCCACCAGCAGCAACACGCTGAGAGCAATTGAGAACACCGTCATGGCAGTGGTGAACATTCGACTGCGCAGGGATGAGTACGCGAGACGAAGCATCGTCATGTGGAAGCCCGGTTGATTTCGCTGAGGGCCATGCTTTGATCGAAACGATCTCTCAGTGAAAGATCGTGGCTGACCAAGATCAGAGTGGACTTGGCTTCGTCGCAGATGGCAAACAGGAGGTCCAGGAAGTCCTGCCGGCGCTCGGCATCAAGCGATGAAGTGGGTTCGTCGGCGATCACCAGGCTGGGCCTGCCTATTACTGCCCGCGCGATGGCCACGCGTTGCTGCTGGCCAGTGCTGAGCTTTTTCACATTCCGGTCGAGGTAAGGAGCGAGCCCGAGGCGCAGGACCAAGCGTTCTACTTCCTGCATCAAGGTGGCGGGAGCAATGTTTCTGCGCCGGCGCTCGTGCACCTGGCACGGAAGGGCGACGTTCTGGCGTACGGTGAGATATGGGATTAGGTTGAAACTCTGAAAGATATAACCCATCTCGGAGCCGCGATGGCGGTCGCGCCCTTGCGCAGACATCCTCGTCAAATCTTTGCCGAGAACCATGCAACTGCCCTGCTGGGGCAGCAGAATACCTGTGATCAGACCCAACAGGGTGGTTTTGCCGCTTCCGCTGGGGCCGTGGAGAAACACCCGCTTGCCTGCCGGTACGATGAATTCGTCAACTCGCAGGAGAGGTGTATGGCGGTCGTAGCCAAACAGCACATCGCGCAGATGAATCGCTGCTGCCTCTGCCATTACTGTTGATAAGGAACTACGGTCTCTCCTGAGAGATCGTAGGAAACAGCGCCATAGGGACTCTCCACGGTCGAAATCTTGAGGGTGCCGGTGACCAGGATGGGATCAGTGAAAGTGACTTGCACCTTTGTGCTCTTGTCCATTTTGACGTAAACGATCTGGTTCGGGGGCGGCGGCGGCACGTGAATGCAGGCACCCGCGTACGGAACCAGCAGAAACTCGGTTACCTGTTCAAGATCATCTTCCAGAGGCACCATGAAGCCGGGGATGCTGACACGCTTGCCCGCCAACTGTAAGGCGGCGGTTTTTTGCTTTTCCTGGGGAACGGTGAAATCGAGCGTCTGCAAAATTTGCCAGTTGACCGTCACGGGCGGCGGCGCAGCCCACAGGGGGGCGGAAGACCCTAATACCAAAACCCAGGCAAGGATGCCCAACTTCGCTCTTCGCATGTCGGCTTTGTTGCGCAACGCTCTCTCCCAGCCCTCTCCTTACGATACACTTTCGGCTACTGCGGTTGCGCCGGCTGGCGTGGATTCAATTGGTCGGGCAATGGCGGCCGCGGCGGGAAGACTGTCCAGTGCCTGGCCATGCGCGGGTCACTGGAGGGATGCAGGTCGTTCCATGGATCCATGGAGATGCCGTTCAGATCGAACACTACTTTTCCATCGCGTACTGTTAGTTCGCAGATGATGCGGGTGTTGGCCATCAGTTTGGTATTGTCCATGTCGAGATAACCGACCTTCCCATGCTCTTCGCTTAACACCGCCACGTCGGCCGGCGCGCCTACTGAGAGATTGCCCAGTTGCGGGTGGCGGATTTCCTGCGCCGGGTGCCAGGTAGTATCGGCAACCACTTGCTGCAAGGTCAAGCCCATAGCCATAAACTTGCTCATTACGTTCAGCATGTCTTTGGTGCTGGAGTTCATGCTATCGGCATGCAGATCGGTAGAGAGCGAGTCGGGCAGGAAACCAGCTTTGATCAGTGGCACCGCCACGCGGAAGCGGAAGCTGCCGCCGCCTGTGCCGGCGTCAAAAAAGATGCCCCGCTGCCGGCCCTCAAGCAGGGCTTTGGATGGGCCAAGCGTCGCTGCGTCCTGCTCGCCGCGCAAACCAGAATACGTATGGGTATAAATGTCGCCAGGACGCAGATATTTGGTCAGCAGATCATACAGCGGGCGCTCGATGCGATTCGCGCCGTAATCGATCATCACTGGAATGTGAGCGATGTTACCCGCTCCTACGGCTTGAATGTACGGAGTCCACTCGGGGCCTGTGAAATGGGCGCTCTTGATCCCGACGATAGTGTCGGGATAGCGTAGGGCCATAAAGCCGGTGGGCACCATTTGCATATCGTCGATGTTGTTTTCAAAGCGGGAACCGCGCATACCGGCACCCACGATGTTGATGAAAGCAAGCACACGGGTCTGCTCGCGGTCGATGATGTGCTCTTTAAAATCCTCAAAGTTACGCCAACCCGAACTGCCGGCATCGACCACCGTGGTTACCCCTGTACGGAAGGTGAAATCGTCTGGCCAAATGCCGTAATCGCCCGCATAGGAATGAGCTTCGCCGGTCGAGGCGTAGTCGTGGGTATGAATGTCGATTAAGCCCGGCGTCACGTAAAAGCCGCTAGCATCGATAGTCTTAAGCGCATCCTTGGGGTTGAGGTGCTCAGCGACAGCCGCGATCTTACCGTCCTTAATGCCGACATCCATTGTCCGATCAAGGTTGTTTTTGGAGTCGATCAGATGTCCGCTCTGCAACAACAGGTCGTACGGTAAGGGGTTAGGCGGAGTCGGTGGCGGCCCCACCCGGGGCGCGACGGGCTGACCCGTTCCGCTGGCTTGGGGAGATGCCTGCGGGAGCCCTGCCTCCTGACCGCGCCCCTGGGCAGCCGGCGTCACCGGGAAGCAGCCACGGCAATCAGTCGGCCCCGCAGGTCCCGGATTTTGATTGGCGTTCGCGCTCACCGGAACGGAGGTCTCTTGTGCGTGTGTGATGAAGCCAGCAAAGCTTAGTGCCGCAATGAGAGCGCACCCAGTTAACATTACTCGATTGAATTTCATCTTTGATATTTCTTTCCTCGGTTTTTGCGTTCAACAGATGCGAATCGTAACTGATGCTCAATCTGAAACTAGCCTAATGCGGTCGGAAGGTCTTCCCCGTCTCCAGCAGAGTTTTCAATCGCGAGAGAATTCGGGGCCACCCATCCGCATTCTGAGCATACGCCGGGTCGTCGTCCGCCCAGTCATCGTTGGTTACCACAACCTTCACCGCCTCCGTTTCCGGAGTCAGCTCCACCTTCACTCTCGACATCACCGCCCCATCGCCCATGCCGAACCTGTACTCCAACAGCTTCGGCGGCTCCGCCCGAAGCACTTCACCCGTCACATACCGCATCGGCTTCCCATCCTTGCCCGGTCCCGACCAGGTCATCGCCCCGCCCGGCTTCAGGTCTACTTCAAAGTCCGCGCCCATGAAGATCTTCTGATTCGCCTCCTTCGAAAGGAACCCATCCCAGACCTTCTC
>DASRRN010000136.1:0-3135 GCA_035695685.1 Acidobacteriaceae bacterium
GCTAAAGCCCTGAATTTATATTCCGGAACGTTCTCGCGGGTTTGAAAACCCGCTCCCCCGGACTAAAAGTCCGGGGCTGGCACAGCTTAAGCTGTTCGTTGATCCAAATACGGCAAAATGTCTTCCGCCGGCCAATTCGCAGCTCCAGAAATATAGAAACTCGAGGTACAGGACTAAAGTCCTGGGCTCCCACCCACGGTCCTTGGATCTGGACGGGTGCCCCATGTTCGCCCCAGCGTACATGGGCTGAATATGGATTTTTCCAATGCCTTCACTCGATACACCACCGTTCTTACTCTTGGCCGTAGTCTTTTGCTCGCGTAGCAGTAGCGTTGGAGGGGGCTGCGCCCGTCCTTTTCGGCCCATGTACGCTGGGGCGAACATGGGGCACCCGTCCAGGGAAGAGGGCCGTAGCCTTTGCAACTGAGTTTGGGGCTCGATGGGCAATTCAGGTTAAGGCTTGTGGTATCCCACATCTCGCAAAAAACGATCGAGATATGGGGCACCCAACGTTCCGCTGTCAGGTAGAAGACGCCCTACTAATTGGAACTGGCTACTTGCTTCTCGGGCGCCGACCAAAGCCAGAGCAGCAACAAGCTAAAAAGCAGCAACGCCGCCACAAACTTCAACCACACAGGAGCGGACGATGGAGACAAGAACCCCTCGAGCACACCGGCAACAGCAAGCATGGGAACCACCCCACTGACCAGGCGGACAGATTCCGATCCCGCTTCGGAGAGTGAATGAGGGCGGCTATAAATGCCGGGAAACAGCAACCCGTACGCGAGCCGGAAGCCGGCGCCCCCGGCGATGATAATGGCCGGAAGCTCCAGTGAACCGTGCGGAGCCACAAAGCTCCATAGCTTCAAACTCATGTGTGCCTGGTGACAGGCAGTCGAAATTACGCCCAGCAGTATGCCGTTCCAGGCGATCATGTACAAGGTCCCAATTCCAGCGGTGATTCCCGCTGCGAAAACCGTAAATGTAACCGCCAGGTTGTTGGTCATGATCGCGCTCGAGGCCTGGGGCGCCATGGAATTGACAGACTCGGTCCACATTTGCCGTCGCTCGATGGTCTGCGTCATCGCGGGCCCGAGAAAATGCCGCTTGAACTCAGGGCGCAACAGAGTGAGCAAGGTGCCCACAACCGCACCCGCCAAAAACAGCATGAGAGACACGAGCGTAAACGGCAGGAGCTTGCGAAACAGACGCGGATACTCCCGGGAAAAGAATCGCCAAACGTCAGAAAAATCCGTTTTGCGTCTGGAATAGATAATTGCGTGAGCCTGACCGAGTAGTTGGTTCAGCTCGGCTTCGAGATTGCGTGCGCTACGCTCCTGGCGCAGTGCAGATAGGTCGCTGGCGACCTGCCGGTAGAGCAGTGCCATCTCGCGCAATTCCGCCGGAGGCAGGCTGCGCACCCCGCCCGCCTGCAACGCGGCAATCAGCGCGCGCAGACGGTCCCAACATCCTCTACGCTTTTCGATCCAGCGATTGGATATCATGGTCTCCCATTCCATTCACGGTCAACAGGTGGCGGAGATGAGCAACGAAAGCATCGACCTGCGGGATCAGCTTAGCATCGACACTCCAGAACTGGTAGGGATCGAGTTTCCCCTTGCCGGCATTGGCAGCAGGTGCGTCGCGTTACTGGTCGATTCTTGCGTGCAGGGCTTTTCCCTGGTGGTAATCCTGATCGTAGGTGTCTTGATACTGGCCGCATTACCCCGAACTCCTGCAGTCCAGCACCAGGCGCACTCGGGCGATCCGGCAAAGTGGGCGATCGCACTGATGATCCTGATTCCCTTTCTTCTGCAGTGGGGTTACTTCGCGCTCTTTGAGGCCTTCTGGAACGGGCAAACTCCTGGTAAGCGTGTCTTGCGTCTGCGCGTGATCCAGCGGAGCGGCCGTCCGATTGGCTTATTCGAATCGATGGGTCGAAATCTCATTCGGATTATCGATATGCTGCCCGGCTTTTACCTGGTGGGCGCCGTTTGTATCTTCGCCACGCGCCGCCAGCAACGACTGGGAGACATGGTTGCCGGTACCCTGGTCGTACACAGCGTTCCCGCAGAAACACCCATGCTGCCGGCGGGGGCCAGAACCTTTACCGCTGCAGCTTTTGAACCACCGCCACAACCGGTCTTCAGGAAGACCCTCGACCTGCCGGCGGATGCTGTCGCTCGTCTGTCGCGCGAGGACCTGCAGCTGATCGAAAGCTTCCTGGCGCGGCGGCTCGATCTGCCGCTCGATGTCCGCGCCGGTTTTGCAGAGAGGCTATCGCGCAGAATGGCAGAAAAAACAGAGTTGGAAGTTCCCTCCGGAACCAGCAATGAAACCTTCCTCGAAGCCCTTGTCCTGGGCCTTCGAGAGGCCGGTGGTATGCATTCATAATCTGCTGCTCCCAATCGAGCAGATCTGCGAAGGCGCGATTCACGCTAGCATAGAAGCGGAGACCCACACGGCCGGCATGGCTACGCAAGCTGTCGAGAATAATGAGGTTCAGAGTCCCGGCCCGGTCAAAGACGGGACATTTTTTCGCGTCCTTGTCGCGGTGAGCTTTTGCCACTTGCTGAATGACACGATGCAGTCTCTGCTGCCCTCCATTTATCCCATTTTGAAGTCCGGCTTCCATTTGGACTTCGGTCAGATCGGGTTGCTGACCCTGACTTTCCAGATGACGGCCTCTATCCTGCAACCTTTTATCGGACTCTTCACCGACCGCAGGCCCATGCCGTATTCCCTGCCCGCCGGCATGGTATTCACCCTGTCAGGTCTGCTGTTGCTGGCGATTGCGCCTACCTTTCCCTTGTTGTTGCTTGCCGCTTCTTTAATTGGCATGGGCTCGGCGGTCTTCCATCCGGAATCTTCCCGCGTGGCCCGTCTCGCGTCTGGTGGCCGGCTGGGCATGGCGCAGTCGGTCTTTCAGGTTGGCGGAAACAGCGGCGCCGCGATCGGGCCGCTCTTGGCTGCGTTTGTTGTGCTGCCGCACGGGCAACGTGGGGTCGCATGGTTCTCGCTGGTGGCCATGATGGCCATTCTGGTGCTGGTGCAAGTGAGCCGCTGGTACAAGGCCCGTCTGTTGCATCTCCGCTCCCGGCCCGCGAAGCATCGGGATGCGGCCACGGGCCTATC
>DASRRN010000137.1:0-6950 GCA_035695685.1 Acidobacteriaceae bacterium
CGATGCGAGGGCCTTGCGAGCGGCGTCCACGGTGAAATCAATATCCTCGGCGGTGTGAGCGGTGCTGAGGAAAGCCGCTTCGAACTGAGAGGGGGGAAGCCAAACGCCCTGATCGAGCATCGCCCGGTGAAAGCGGCCAAAAGCTTCGGTGTCGGATTTGGCAGCACTGGCGAAGTCGGTGACCGGCCCAGCAGTGAAGAACCATGTGACCATGGAACCCGCCCGGTTGGTTTCCATCGCGATCCCCGCGTCCCGGGCTGCTGCGCCAATGCCGTCAGCGACCGCCGCAGTGCGCTTGTCTAACCCGGCGTAGACCGCGGCCTGGTGGGCAGAAAGATAACGCAAGGTAGCGATTCCCGCGGCCATCGCCAGCGGATTACCGCTCAGCGTGCCAGCCTGATAGACCGGTCCCAGGGGTGCGAGCAAACTCATCATCCTGGCTTTGCCGCCAAAGGCGGCGCAGGGTACGCCCCCGCCGATGATCTTTCCCAGGCAAGTGAGGTCAGGGTCTATACCAAACACCTCTTGCGCGCCCCCCAAGGCCAGCCGGAAGCCAGTCATGACCTCGTCGAAGATCAGCAGACTTCCTCTCTCCCGTGTAATTCGCCGCAGACCTTCGAGAAATCCCGACGCAGGCGGTACACAGCCCATATTTCCCACCACCGGTTCCACGATCACGCAGGCAATTTCGTCTTGATGCTTCGCGAAAGCCTCCTCAACCGCCGCCAGGTCGTTAAAGGGCAGAGGAAGAGTCCAATGAGCGATCTCCTGCGGCACACCGGCCGATCCCGCCAAACCAAAGGTGGCTAGTCCCGATCCCGCCTTCACCAGCAGGCCGTCCGAATGCCCGTGATAGCAGCCCTCGAACTTAATCACGTACTTCCGATTGGTAAACGCCCGCGCCACGCGGATGGCCGACATAGTTGCTTCGGTCCCGGAACTCACGAAGCGCAGTTTCTCGATCGAGGGCATGGCGGCAATCACCAATTCCGCCAGGTCGGCTTCGGCGGCGGTCGAAGCGCCAAAGCTCGCGCTCCGTGCCGCTGCCTGCTGAATCGCCTCCACCACTAAGGGGTGGGCGTGTCCCAGGATCATCGGTCCCCAGGAACCGAAGTAGTCGAGGTAACGATTGCCATCGGCGTCCCACAGGTACGCTCCCTCGGCTCTCACCAGGAAAGGGGGATCTCCCCCTACGGCGCGGAAGGCACGCACCGGCGAATTTACGCCCCCTGGCAAATATTGCTCTGCGCGCTGCTGCAATGCTTTGGAACGGCTCAGTTCTCGGCTCACGGGATTCAGTATAGGGGACCCGGCTTGGCGCCGGTTGGCGATGTTAAAATGGCAGTTCTCGGAGACCTGTCTCCGTCCGATCGAAACACCTCATCCCACGCGAACTTGGAAAAGCCTTGCCAGAATCGACGCGAAAATCGAATAAGCCTCCTGCCACCTATGCCTCGGCCGGCGTGGATATTTCCCAGGGCGACCGCACCAAGCAGAGGATCAAATATCTGGCACAAAAGACCTTCAATAAGCAGGTTCTGGGGGAGATTGGCGGATTCGGTGGCCTCTTCCGCCTGGACATCGCCAAGTACGCGAACCCCATCCTGGTATCGAGCGCGGACGGCGTCGGCACCAAGCTGAAGGTGGCGTTTGCACTGGGTATGCATCACACCGTCGGCGCCGACCTGGTCAATCACTGCGTGAATGACATCGCTGTTCAGGGCGCGACGCCGCTCTTCTTCCTGGACTACCTGGCCATAGGCCAGTTGGACGACGACGTGGCCCAAACCGTGGTCAGCGGCGTGGCCGAAGCCTGTCATGCCAACGGCTGCGCCCTCATCGGAGGAGAGACGGCGCAGATGCCCGGCTTCTACTCCGATGGAGAATATGACTTGGCCGGCTTTATCGTGGGGGCGGTGGATAAGGAAAAATTGATCACCGGCAGCAAGATCGAAGTCGGTGATGTGTTGATCGGCTTTCCTTCCACCGGCTTGCACACCAATGGCTATTCCCTGGCACGCAAGCTTTTTTTTGAAGTCGCCGGCTACGCACCCCACCAATATGTAAACGAGCTGAAGGACAAAGCGGGGGCAGCGCTGATGAAAGTGCACCGCAGCTACCTGGCGGTGATCAAGAAGCTCATGGCAGCCGACCTGGTTGTGGGGATGGCCCACATTACCGGCGGCGGCATTACGGAAAACCTGCCCCGCATGCTGCCCAAGACCATCTCCGCGGTGGTGGAGACCGGCGCATGGATTCCTCCCGCCATTTTTTCCCATCTGCAACAACTGGGCAGCGTAGAGCCGGAAGAGATGTTGCGCACCTTCAACATGGGCATCGGATTGATTGCGGCGGTGCCGGCGGACAAGTTCAAGCGCACCAAATCGATGCTCGACCGCGCGGGAGAGAAATTCTGCGTTATCGGCCGGACCGTTAAGGGCGACCGCAAGGTGCTGTACACGTGAGTGAGGAGTCTCCCCGGGTGCACTGCCTGGGGATTCTGCTTTCCGGCCGGGGATCGAACTTTCTTGCCATCGCCGAGGCAATCGAACAAGGGCGCATAGCCAATGCCCGTATCGCCGTGGTGATCTCGAACCGCCGCGATGCGCCGGGAATCTCCTTCGCCAAGAACAAGGGATTTGCAACCGAGGTGTTCGAGCCGCGAGGACGGCCTCGCGCCGAACATGACGCCGAAATCATCGCCAGCCTGCATGCGCATCAGGTTGACCTGGTCTGTCTCGCCGGTTACATGCGGCTGCTGTCAGTGGGGTTTGTGCGCGCCTTCCCGCAGCGCATTCTCAACATCCACCCCTCGCTGCTCCCGGCCTTCCCCGGTCTCGAAGCGCAACGACAGGCCCTCGAGTACGGGGTCACGGTCTCCGGTTGCACGGTGCACTTTGTCGACGAAGAACTGGATCACGGCGTGATCGTGCTGCAAAAGACAGTGCCGGTTCTTTCCGGAGATGACGAGCATTCGCTCGCCGCGCGCATTATCGTTCAGGAACATGCGGCCTACGCCGAGGCAATTGACCGCGTGCTCTCGGGCAAATATCGTTTTGCCGGACGACGCTTTGTGGCCGCTCAAACGGAAACTGAGTGAGCTTCACCCAGGACAAGTTTGGTCGTCATTTTGCGCGATCCACGGTAGAAGGTAACAGTGACTGAATCGCCGGCCTGATGGCGATCCATAATTTCGGAAATATCCTGTGGGTTGGTCACCCGGTCGTTGTCGATGGCAACAATCAGATCGCCGCCCAGGTAAATCGGCGTGTTGCCCAGGTAGGCTTGCTGCGTGCCGCCCTTCAATCCGGCGCGCTCCGCGGCTCCTCCGGGAATGACTTTCTGCACCAGCACACCGTAATCGGCCGGCAAACCTATCTGCTCCGCGAGGTCCGGCCCGATGGCGAGTGAAGCGATACCCAGCGAGGGGCGCCGCACCCGCCCATACTTGGAGTAGTCCGAGAGGACCGCTTTGATCGTGTCGATGGGAATGGCGAAGCCAATACCGGAATTCTGTTCCGCGCCGCCAGTGGCAATCAGCGTGTTCATGCCGATGACCTCACCGCGCGAGTTGAGCAGCGGCCCACCAGAGTTGCCGGGATTGATCGCCGCATCGGTTTGCAGCGCCTTGTCGATGGTCGGGCCTTCCGGTTCCTGCACCGAGCGGATGGAGCTGATGATTCCCGTGGTCATGGTGCCGTTCAGTCCAAAGGGATTCCCAATGGCGTACACATTCTGACCTACCTGCAGGTCGCTCGATTCAGAGAGGATGGATGGAGAGAGGTTTTTGGCGTTGATCTGCAGAAGTGCCAGGTCGTGTGCCCTGTCCTGCAAAATGATCTGCGCTTTGTAGGTGTGCTTATCGCTCGTGGTCACCTCGACGTTCTGCGCGTTTTGGATCACATGGTAGTTGGTGATGATGCGGCCATCCTTGGTGAGAACGAACCCGGACCCCTGACCGTCGCGAGGCACAACCCCATAGAAGAAGTCGAAGGCCAGGGCAGAAGAAGTGACATTCACCACGGAGGGCAAGGCTCGCTTATATACCGCGATGCGGTTCGTTTCTTCCGGTGTGTAGGCCGGCTGCGCGTCCGCTTCGGTCAACCGCATGGGGGACTGGCGCCAAAGTTTTCCCAGCGGAGCGCCTGGGACGCCCCTGAAATTACTGTATGAGGTCAGGTAGACGAAGGCGCCTACTAGCAAAACAATCAGGATGACAGAGCGAATCTTCATAACTAGCTATATCCATTAGATCATTTTCGGTGTTGCGGTTGAAAACACGGATGATCTGTGACTCCTGCTTATTGCGCGGCCCGTACCAGTTCGCGGTAAATCTCTTCAACCACAGTGCGCGTCGCTTCGAGCGGGCCAGTGTTGTCGATGACATAGTCGCAACGGGCAACTTTTTCTGAATCGGGAATTTGCGCCGCTATCCGCGCGCGGGCGTCCGCTTTCGCCTCATCGGTCGCCGCCATACGCGAAACAAAGCGCTCTATCTTCATTTCGTCGGGTACGGTGACCAGGATCAGTTTGTCAAAACGTTGCGCCCATCCCGGCGCTGTGCCCCATTTTTCCACCTCGAAGATCAACGCGGATTCTACGATGGCGACCCGCGTCGGATCGGCTGCGAAGATACCCCGCATCCGCTCCTCTTCTGCGGCAATGACGGCAGGATGCACGATGTGGTTGAGTTCATCGGCTCGATGGTGTTGAAAGGCCAATGTCGCCAGCGCTTTTCGATCGAGCGAGCCATCGCGGCGGACCACGCCATTGCCAAAGGTCCGTACGATCGCCGCGTAAACCGGCTCTCCGGGCTGCATCAGATCACGCCCGAGCTGGTCGGCGGAAATCACGGCCGCGCCCAGCTCCGCAAACATGCCGGCTACTGTGCTCTTGCCGCTGCCCAGCCCTCCCGTCAATCCAACGCGGAGCATTCTAGACGGGCAGCCCGCGCCGGAGCTTGGCCGCGCGCACGGTGTTTGCCATCAGCATGGCAATGGTAAGCGGCCCGATGCCGCCAGGCACAGGGGTGTAGGCCCCGGCCAGTGCGTATGCTTTAGGAAGCACATCGCCAACGATCGTCGAACCCCTTTGCAGGAATGTCTCTTCGCGTCGAGCGTCGCCGGAGAAGTACCGATCGAATTCCACTCGATCGGTAACACGGTTGATACCCGCGTCCAGAATCGTGGCCCCCGGTTTGACCATTTCCGTAGTCACGAATGCCGGCTTGCCGATCGCCACCACCAGAATGTCTGCGCGCTGGGTGAACGATGCCAGGTCGCGCGTCCTGGAGTGGCACACGGTTACCGTCGCATTCTCCGCCAGCAGCAGGATCGCAGTAGGTTTTCCTACGATGTCACTTCGACCAATCACGACAGCATTCTGCCCTGCGATCTGTAGATGGCTGCGCTTGAGGATCTCGATGATGCCCGCCGCTGTGCAGGGAGCCAGCGCCGGCTGCCCAGTCTGCAGACGGCCCACATTGACTGGATGAAAGCCATCGACATCCTTTTCCGGACTTACCGCTTCCAGCAGCAGCTTGGTGTTCACATGCGCCGGCAACGGCAGTTGAATCAGGATGCCATCGATGTCCTCACGAGCATTCAACTCCTCTATCAATGCCAGCATTTCCTCGGTGGTGACTGTTTCCGGCGGCGTAATCAGCTCGCTGAAAAGTCCCAGCGCTTCGCAGGTCTTGACCTTGCTGCGCACATAGATTTCAGAGGCTGGAACATGCCCTACCAGGACTGCCGCCAGCCCTGGCCTTATGCCTTGCAATGACAGCCGATCCACTTCATCCCTGACCTCCGCCTTGATTGCGGCGGCAATTGCGTTTCCGTCCAGAACTCTAGCCATGCACCGTCCTTCCTGCTCATGGTAAATGGATTGTTGAGCGGCGAAGAGCGAAGGCCGGCTGATCTAGACTCATGAGATGGCGCCGCTTCTTTCCGAGAGTTTGCTCAGGATCCTGGTTTGCCCGGTGTGTCACCAGCCTCTTACGGTTGGTCCAAACCAAGCCTCACACGCATGGCTGCATTGCACCGGCTGCGGTCGCTACTATCCGGTGGAGGACGGCATTCCAGTGATGCTCCAACATCGGGCTACGCCGGAACCCCCGCTCGCATGAACTATGGGGAGGCCATCAATTTCTCGTCTTTCTGCTCACTAGTTGTTGTGAAATTAGTCTATTAGTTCATACCGTTCAGACCAGGAGGCGGAGGGCAAGACAGAGCAGGACAAGGCAATCATCCATTTTAGGACACGCTTTCCCGGAAATGACGCGCTGAACTTGAAATGTGCGACTGACTGTCAGGCTTCCTTGTCGAAATGATTCGTGCGTCCGATACATCCAGCAGAGTATCCCAGCATCAAAAAGAGAGGATTCGAATTGTGGTTTCCCCCCTGTAAACGCTTCGCTTTGGGTGCAAGGGCAGCAAATTAGCGAACGCAACGAAACTGGGCTTGCGGGTTCATACGTATAGAAGACAAAAACCTGATGGTTTCTGCCTCAGATTGGATGCACGACTGCGGTATGTTCTCTGGTTGGTCGTTTTCCGCGGGTTCTTGGTGCAGCGGTCGAAGGCAATGTTTGAAATCGTGCCTGGGCCTCAGAGTTCAAAGAGGTGAGAGAGGAAATTCATAATGTCTGCAAACGCCAAGATCGAAAAATTTTCCGCCCGCGAGCTGCTGAACCTGCGCAACGAGCTCCTGCAATCGGGCATCGACTCGTGGCAGGCGGCCGAAGTGCTCAGTGGATTTCTCACCGGCCGCGGCTACGGCGTGAGCGCGGAACACGCCCGCAACGCGATCACGCGCCTGGAAGAAATGGGCTGCAATCTCGATTGCATGCAGGCCGAGCTGGAGAACCTGGCGTTTGTAATGTAACCCCCCTCCTGCTGAGATCCCTGTAGTTTGAAAGGTTTAGCCCTTGTCCCCCACCCTTTCCGCTC
>DASRRN010000138.1:0-4027 GCA_035695685.1 Acidobacteriaceae bacterium
GTCGGCCCGAAATGGCACAAGCCACGGGGAAGCGTTCGCTATGATGAGTTGGCATCCTGCTTGATGGGATTCCACTTAGCGTGGTGGACGCGGATGGAATCGAACCATCAACCTGTCGATTAAGAGTCGAATGCTCTGCCAGTTGAGCTACGCGTCCAGAAGGGCCAGGAAGGCCGAATGTCAAGCGACATTCGGGAGACTTAGCGCATAGCGCCAGCCTCATGCCCAAGCAAAATATAACATAATCGGCACCGCTCTTCCGGAACCAATGCGGTCAAATACGAGCCGAACTGAGAATGTCTGGGTGAGAGACCTGAAATGGTTTCAGCTTAAAACGAGAAGGAAAGACCGCCCTGAATCGACCGCTCGCTTTGCGCGAAATAGAGTGTGCTGCCATCGCTGGTGAGGAAGGGCCGGTATCCCTCCGCCAGTAGATTTTTGACGTCCACCAATGCCTCTGTTCCGTTGGGCAGCAGGTGGCCACAGTGGAGCGGTTGGCGGATAAGGATGTTCAGGTATGCGCCCTGCCCGAAGCTGTCATACACCGCTACTGGCGTCACGGTATTCAGCGGCTGCCAGCGGTAGGATGTGTGCCAACCCGTTCCCGTACGTTTTACGCGGCCATCCAGCGATGCCGTAACAGCTTCTGTTCTACGTTGGATGAGGCCTTGCACAGCCTCGTCCACAGTGACAGCGGACTCGGGAATCTCGAAGGCCAGGGCTTTGCCATTCGCATAAGAAAGCGTGGCCCACGTCGACCCTACGATTTTTTGCGCGAACACCGCGCTGATTCCTCCAGTGGTGTAACCAGGACCAGTCACGCGAAAGCCTTGCGAAACCGGATCGTAGAGAAGGTCCCCTCCGGCGAGATCCTGCTGCGATACCGACCCGCCTCCGCCGATGGCCGGGCTCTGCACTTCATCCTGATAGAAAGCCACCAGCGTGCGACGCGAAGCAGTATTGTCCTCAAACCGCAACTCCTGATGGAGACCGTGCTGGATGCGTACCCTGCCACCTTCTTCCGTGAACATGGGTGCGAGCGTGACGCTGTCGGCGACCGTTCCGGCGCTCTGCATCTCCGGTGACGTGGCAGCGCGGTAAGAAACGCTGATTCCGTCGTCGTGCCAGGCGGCATTGAGGAAAGGCAGGCTAGAGGTCGTTTCCGAGGCTCCACGCACAGACTGGACCTCGTTGCCCAACTCCAACGACGCATTGGGGCCCAGGTTTACCGCCTCGGCGCTGCGTAGCCGAAGCGCGTAAAAACCCTGGCTTCCCCCGCCCTCGACCGCATTCATTTGCTGAACCGTGGCCACGTTGCGGATCTGGCGTTCCGGACCAAGCGCCAACTGGTATCCCGCCATGTACTCTGAGCCCTGCCCGGGTTGCGGGCTTAGATTGGCACGCAAGATCAGATGGCCACCCACGGCGCTCGAGCGTTCGATCGCAAAGGCGTGGTGGGGGCCACTTTGTCCAAATTCCCGCGATGCACTGGTAACGGCCACCCGGGCTTCCAATTGCGGACCTGTGCCGTGATCGTCTCCGGAAAGAACTACCAGTGGACCATCCTGGAGCAAACGCAAAAGCGGACGGTTGCTGGAGGAGCGCAAAGTCCATTTCCAGTCGTCGCTCGGCTCATCGGGCGTTCGCGGCTGAGCCGGAAGCCATTGGATGGCCTCAAACAAGGTACTTAAGGTGAGATTGACGATAACTTTGCTATGGGAACCAAGCTGGACGTCTTCACGTAATGTAGGAAGGAAGGAGTCGCCGGTCGCCTTTATCTGGTAGGTTCCGGGGAATATGCGATCGAAGGTAAAAGAGCCCCGGGCGTTGGTAAAGGCCCTGGCGATCACCGTGGCATTGGCGGCCAGCAACTCGACCATGGCGCCCATCTGCGGCGTGCCCCGTCCATCGCGCACTACCCCGCTCACAGTTGCCGGGAAAGGCGCGGCCGAAGCAGGCAAAAGACCAGCCACGGTCATCACCATCAGAGCTGCGATTTGGCAATACCTTTTACGCACTCAATACGCTACTCACTCAAACGCATTGCAAGTAACCCAGTCCTGCTATCGCCGAACGCCTCTACTCCGGCCATTCACGTTACCCATTTGAGCTTATCAGAGGCCTAGTCAACCGTAAACGGGGCCGATTGCGCCACCTGCTGCTTGGATACATGGTCATTAACTGTAATGATGACCTGATACTTGCCTGGCTGCAGGCTGGCCAGGGGTACGGATCGCCTTACCGTCAACTGATCGGAGTTTGCGCTATTGTCTCCCAACGCCGCGCTGGGCTCCGAAGTATCCAAAACCGACTTGTTAGACGCCATATCCATGATTTGGTACTGAATCGTGGCGGCATTTTGTTTGCTCTTGTCATCAATTGCCAGGTTGTAGACCTGCATCCAGAAGTTAAGCTTCTGGCTGCGGTGGAAACTGACGGCAACGGCAGGCCCTGAGCTGACCCGCGGCCGGACGTAGGTATTGCCGAGGATGAACTGCCCGGTGCCAATCTGCTTGGTCGGCACCTGCTCCATCTTGTCGGCCAGAATCAGCGAAGACGCTGAGAGTTTCTCATCGTCATACTTGGGCACCACAATGCCCTCGGCCCAGGTACCGACGTGGTCGGGATTGTTAACGTCCTTGATCGCAATATCTACCCGATACCGGCCGGGTTTCAGAGGCAAAGCCCACCAGTGGACCGAGGCCTGATCGAGCGCCTTGCCCAACAGTTCGGCCGGCTCTTCCACCTCCAGGGTCTGTTCAAACGTCTGGACCACGCGGTCGGTAATGGTGGCAATGCGCCCCAGAACGTTTACCTCGCCCTTGGCTACCCCGTCCTTAGTGTTGAAGGTGATGTCGCGGTTCCGGATCTGCAGGGTCAACGGAACCAGCACCGTATCCTCGGTGACCTTCACATAATCGGTGCGGACTTCGAAGGGGAAGAACGGGCCGTTTAGCACCTTGTGGTTGACCAGGAAGGATTCCAGGTCCTTGAACTTGACCACCGGCGGGGCCTGCAGTTTGGAAAACTGCTCCAAGCGGTCGAACTCCTTGGCTTGGTTCGAGGTCGCCATCGGGCCGCCGCCCAGGTTTTCGAGGCCGCCATTGAAGCGGTCAGTCCGCTTCGAGGTACCCATCTGTTCGCCCAGGGTCGCACCGGCGCCCGGGACGTGCAGCAGGGCGTCCTTTTCAGAGCGATCGAGGGTCATGTGGTAATCGCCGCACATGCAGGTATCGACGAACTCGATATCGATGTTTTCGCCGATGCCCTCGATGTACCGGTAGTGCCAGACCTCAAAGGGGAAGGTTGAGGTCTCGCCGCCACCCTCTTCCATAGGCCGCTCGTAAGAACCGCCGCTGGGATGAGACTCGATGCTGTCGGGCTTGCCGTAGGCGATATACATGTGCCCGCGGTCGGTCTTCCAACCCGGCTTGCCCGCGGCAAAGTGCTCATTGGCATAGGCGATTCGCCGGTAGTTCTCTTCCCGGAATTCATTCTCAGGGGAATCGGGGTCGGGATTGCGGCGCCGCCAGAAATTCTCAATGAAGTTGTCCCGTTCCTCATCGTTCGAGAGGCTCTTGAAGGACTTGAGTTCCTGGTCGGTGATGATCCAGCGCACATCCTCGTCTACCCACCTCTTGTAAGGTCCCTTGAGCTCGTTTCTCAGTTCCTTTTGCTGCTTGAACTTTTCCTTGTCACTGAGTGGCCGGCGCAGCGGGTCCTGATTAGCTGGGGTGCTTTGGTTATCCTGCGAGGTGTTCGGAGTGCTGGACTGCGGCGCCGCAGTCTGCGCGATGACCATAGATGGCAGGCCCAACGACAAGAGCAGAAAAAGGGTGGAATTAACCCGTCCAGCGGTTTGATAATTGGAGTACTTCGAAGCGAGAGACTTTCTCGTGGTTTTCTTCCAAGGAAAACCACTCCACGCGATTTTCTTCAGACCACAGTAATTGTCAAACCGCTTTAGCATAGGTTGCGCGATACTCCCCGTACGGCAGAACAAGTTTAAAGTTCGGTAACTCCGAAT
>DASRRN010000139.1:0-2777 GCA_035695685.1 Acidobacteriaceae bacterium
GCGGCTGGTTTTAACAGCCTGCGCCGGTTCAATGAAGTGTTTCACCAGCTCTTTCACCGGCCGCCCAGCGCGCTACGAAGAAAAACCGCAGCAAATCGTCCGCATGCAGAAGCAGGGATTACGCTGCACGTGCGATATCGGTCCCCGTATGACTGGGAGTCCATGCTTGGTTTCCTTAAGGCACGTGCGATTCCCGGCGTGGAAGTGGTTGAGAACGGCTGCTATCGGCGAACAGTGGCAATCGGTGGTTCGGTGGGGACCGTCGTGGTCTCGCACCTGACAAAGAAAAATGGCTTGCGGGTTACGATCCACTTTCCAAATGTGCAATCTCTGCCTGCGATCATAAGCCGGGTGCGCCGGGTGTTCGACGTTGGCGCCGACATCGAGACGATCGACACTCACCTCGCACACGATGCACGGCTCGCTCCCTGGGTCGCAAAGCGGCCCGGCCTGCGTGCACCCGGCGGTTGGGATGGGTTTGAACTGGCGGTACGCGCCATTCTTGGACAGCAGGTGAGCGTTGCTGCAGCAAGAAGGCTCGCGGGGCAACTGGTAGCGCTCCACGGCGAACCTGTACCAGAAGGTGTCGCGAATCATCCGGGCCTGACCCATGCCTTTCCCACGGCGAAACGTCTGGCCTCGATTGAAGCGATAGGAGTCGGCATGCCGGCAGCCCGCTCGAGAGCGTTGCAGGCGTTGGCCAAGGCCGCAGCGAACGATCCGAACCTGTTCTGTCCCCTAGGGTCTATGGAAGAGGCGATTGCCCGTCTACGCGCTATCCCTGGAATTGGCGAATGGACAGCACAATACATTACGCTGCGTGCCATTCGCGAGATGGACGCCTTCCCTGCTTCGGATATCGGATTGCTTCGCGGCGCAGCAAAGGTCGACGGTGCACCCGCAACTCCGGCCAGCCTGCTCCATCGTGCGGAGTCGTGGCGGCCCTGGCGAGCCTATGCGGCACAGCACTTGTGGGCTGCCAATTCCTCTGAGATCCCGATCTCTGAACGGGCGTCTTGACAGTAGTCGTTGCAACGATTAATGTTGTCGTTGTATGAAGCAAGCGATCCAGTCGGACCCGAAACGGCGCCCGGCCCATCCCGAAGAGGCCGCTTTCCTGGATCTGCTGCGTGCGACGGACATGCTGTCCCGCGGCTTGATCACGGTTCTCAAGGCCGAGGATCTCTCCCCGACCCAGTACAATGTGCTCCGCATCCTGCGCGGGGCGCCGGAGGGGCTTCCCTGCGGTGAGATTGGCAGCCGCATGATTACGCGGGATCCGGACATAACACGCCTTCTCGATCGCCTGGAAAAACGGGGCCTGATCATACGCTCCCGGGAAACCAAGGACAGGAGAATGGTGATGGCCCGAATTACGCCTCTCGGGCTCAAGCTCCTGGGCCGCCTCGACGAACCGGTGCAGGAGACCCATCGCAAGCAACTGGGCCACCTGGGACGGGACCGGCTTCGGGCACTCACCGAATTACTGCACCAGTCTCGTAGCAAAGTCGGTTAATTTTTTTAGGCATTATAGTTGTTGAAACGATTATCGTGTTAACGCATCTAAGCAAAGGAAAGGATACCCACCACCATGAGCACCTCGCCTACTTCGTCCACCGCCGCCGCCACGACAACCTGGAACATTGACCCGGCTCACTCCGTTGCCGAGTTCAAGGTCAAGCACATGATGATCTCCAACGTGAAGGGCCATTTCGGCAAAGTCACGGGAACGTTGACTCTAGACGAATCCGACCTGGCCAAATCCCGGGTCGAGGCCCTGATTGAAGCGGCCTCTCTCGAAACCCGCGATGCGCAGCGCGACGCGCACCTGAAGAGCGCCGATTTCTTCCACGTGGAGAAGTTCCCCACGCTAACCTTCAAATCCACCGCCATCAGCCTTGTCCGGGCCGGTGAACTGGCCATCGAGGGAGATCTGACCATTCGGGACGCGACGCGCAAGGTGGTGTTTGAGGTGGAAGGCCCTACTCCGCCTGCGAAGGATCCCTGGGGCAACACCCGAATTGCGGTTTCAGCGACGACAAAGATCAGCCGCAAAGACTTTGGCCTCACCTGGAACGCGGCGCTCGAAGGCGGCGGCATCCTGGTTGGCGACGAGGTCACCATCACACTCGACGTGCAGTTCGTCAAGGCTTGAATTCCGAACCGCGGGCAGACCGAGGGTGTGAGAACTACTTTTTGAAGGGTAAGGCCTTTAGGCCGTACGTTTAGTAGCAAAGATGAATCGGCTTCAGCCGCTGAGGGCGGCTCAAGCGAACACAAGAGATGCCCTCAGGGGCTAAACAGGCTGCGGAAAATGCTTTGTACGAAGGGCACGGCTTCAGTCGCCCCAAACGGAGATTCCAGCGCTAGAAAGGGTATTTTATGTCACTCCGCGCAGTTAGACAGATCATTGAAACCAAGCCCACCATCGAAGGCGCCGGCGTAAAGCTGCAACGCGCCTTCGGTTTCGGCAAAACTAAGGAGTTCGATCCTTTCCTGCTACTGGACGATTTCCGCAATGAGAATCCTGAAGATTACGTTGCTGGATTTCCGTGGCACCCGCACCGCGGGATTGAGACCATTACTTATGTGCTCGCCGGGTCGGTCGAGCACGGTGATAGCCTCGGTAACCGGGGAAAGATGATCGCCGGCGACGTGCAATGGATGACGGCCGGCAGGGGTATCCTCCACCAGGAGATGCCCAAGGGCGACAAGCAGGGCCGCATGCACGGCTTCCAGTTGTGGGCCAATCTACCGTCGTCGCTGAAGATGACCGA
>DASRRN010000140.1:0-3822 GCA_035695685.1 Acidobacteriaceae bacterium
TCTTCTCGAGCAATGTGGGGCTGTCTCCGAAGAGTTCGTCAAGAAAATGGTCACGATCACTCACGAACCGGCGCACGATTTGCATAGGAGCCGTATCCTCATACTGGATTTCATGAAGCTGTCCCTCGTCAAACGAGACGATCTGCGCGTCAGGATACCCCAGCAGAATAGGAGAATGGCTGGAAATGATGAACTGCGCATTTCGTCGCTTTCGCAGAACGTCATGGAGGAGAACCAGAAAAGCTAACTGCCGCTGCGGAGACAGGGCTGCTTCGGGTTCATCCAGTAAGAACAATCCATCCCGCTGACACTTGAGTTCGAGGACTGTGAAGAAGGTCTCGCCGTGAGAGCGCGTGTGAAGGCTGCGGCCTCCATAGAAGGCACTAAGCGGAGGTCCACCGGACGGCTCTTTGTCGAGTGCATCCATGTAGGAAACTGTGTTGAAGAAACTCTCGGCGCGTAAAAAGAATCCCGCTCCCGTCCGCGTATCGAACGACAATCGCAGTGCTTTCACCAGAGGGTCAACGGAGTGGTTGCTATCCGTGCTGTCGTTCTGAAAATTGCGGGTTCCCCCCTCGCGTCCAAATCCGTAGTGCACAGCAATGGCTTCTAGCAGCGTGGATTTTCCCGAGCCATTTTCACCGGCAAAGAAGCAGATACGGGATCGCAATTCGAGTTTTTCAAGATGTCCGATGGCTGGAACGCAGAAGGGGTAACTGTCCCAGTCCTTTACTCGATCCCGTAGAAGAGAGATGGTCTTGAGCATGAGCGGATTCTACGCGAGGAAAGGGGACTGGCGTTAATACGCCTTCTCACAAGTTTGCGCCGTCTCTTAGCCCTTCAGCGGGGTTTTAAGGGCTGTGGCGATTTTTCATCAACTATTCGCACTACGCGGCCTATTCCTCATCCTTCACCCGGACCTCTTTCAGTTCCTTAATTTCCGTGATCACGATTGCATGAGTTCCGGTTCGCTCAAACACAATCCCGCTCGCCCGCACGTACTTGCCGACAAACGGCATGAGTACCTGCCGTTGATCCGTATCGGGCATTTTGGCAGAGATGGGGAAATACAGCCGATCATCTTTGGTCAGAATTACGAGCGGCGAGCCACCCTTCACGCAATCCTGTACGCACTTGCTGCCCATACTCGTCGCATGGTTATCAAGATTCTGAATTGGGCAGGCAACATCCCGAACCAGCCCTTCTATCGTTTCGTTGGAAACATTCGCCCGGGCACCGGCCATGTCCGTGGTCTGCGGAGACTGAGACGCCGCCAAGAGAATCCCGCAGCAGGCAAGCAACCCAATCTTCAGAGGTCGGATCAACGGTCGGATCATCGGTCTCTCCTTTTCATTGCGCATTATTCTTTCTGCAGTGTTATGCGTTTAGTGAAGGGTCTAATCATTGCACAATTGGGGACGGGGACGGATTCAATCTCTGTTAACAGGCGATTTCGCTCATCGAGGGGGTTTGAGCGCGATTGGGGATTTAACCCGAGATGTCCAGTGTTTGGTCGGTAGCAGAAAAGGCCAGGATCACAGGCCCCCGTGGAACCGCGCGAACGCGTGGGCATCCATGAGCGAGATGACGAGGATGCCCGCCCCGAGGACGAGCGCGTGGTCGGTCTTGCGCAGATTAAAGCTGCCCACACGACAGACAAGCAGGTAGCCGACGGCAAGGTTGAATAGGCCCCATAAGACATTGACCGTCGCGGAAGACAAGCCTACCCCAGGCGGTGTGCAAAGGGGCTCTGGAAGGCGTGCCCCGAGATACCGTTGCCGAGATGGGGCAGGGCGTTCGCGAGGAATGCGCCCCCGAAAAAGTAGGCCACGTAGTGGTACCAGCGCATCGCAACTCCCTTCTGACTGCGAACCCGATGGTAGCGCAGACGGGTCAAAAACTAAAACGCGTGATGGCCATCCCCGACGAATTCACAATAGAAAACGGAGCCCTGACGCCCACCATGAAACTCCGCCGTCGCGTCATCGAAGACCGTTACCGCCGCGAGATTGACGAACTCTATGCGCAGGCGGAAGCGGCAGCTGTGCCGTAACGTGTCGAAACAGTTCCCGTCCGAGGACCATCCGGTATACTTGCCTGTTCCAGAAGGCGGAGCATTATGAAGTCTTCATCCTGCGAATTTCCGATCCGCCGACGTGCATCGCTCCTGGTCCTGGGGGCGGTCCTGATCAGCATCTCTTCTGGCTGTCACCGGACTGACCCGGACGTCACCGAAATTCTTTCAGCCGCAGGCAATGGCGATTTGGCGAAAGTCCGGCTGCTGCTCGGCCGTAATCCGAACCTGGCATTCAGTAAGAACAGGGAGGGCTACACGGCTTTGCATTACGCAGCGTCCTACGGGTACTTGGAAATAGCGGAGTTACTGTTAACCAAGGATGCCGACGTGAATGCAAAGACCAACAAAGGAGACACTCCGTTGCAGTACGCCGCATCATATGGCCACAAGGACGTCGCGGAGCTGCTACTGTCCCATCAGGCCGACGTTAACATCCGGGACGAAATCGGACGCACGCCGTTGTATGGCGCTGCGGCGAGCGGTCAAATCGAGGAAGTCAGGATGCTACTCGCCTCCAAGGCCGATGTGAACGCCGGAACTTTTCGCGGTTATACCCCGCTAAGCGTGGCAGCCGCTCGCGGACGTGAGGGCGTTGTGCGTTTGCTGATCGAGAGCGGCGCAAACATCAACGCAGCAGACCTCGACGGCGGCACTCCCCTGCACTGGGCGCGCATAAGTGGCTACAAGCGCATCGAGGACCTATTGCGCCAGCACGGTGCCCTAGAACTGCCGCGTGCGAAATCAGAGTGGCCCTACCCTTAATTTTCGACGTACGACCGCAAATTAAACGACAATTGAACCATTGCAATCGCGTTCAGACTGGAGCCAGGCCGCGTGATGCACTCGGAAAACATCTCTGCGCAAGCCGTGTACTCGCGCCTCGCCCTTTCATTACAATGATTTCATGTCGGACTCATTGATTATCGCCGGACGCGCCTTCCGCTCCCGCCTCATCGTCGGCACGGGCAAGTACAAATCGTTCCAGGAAACCGCGCGCGCTCTCGAAGCCAGCGGCGCGGAAATGGTCACCGTCGCCGTGCGCCGCGTGAATCTCGACCGCACTGCAGCCAAAGAATCTCTGCTCGATTACATCGATCCCAGGAAATATTTTCTGCTCCCCAACACCGCAGGCTGCTACACCGCCGAAGAAGCCATCCGCGCCGCGATGCTGGCGCGTGAAGTCGGACTCTCGGACTGGGTCAAGCTCGAAGTCATCGGCGATCAAGCCACGCTCTATCCCGATGTGCAGGCCACGCTCGAAGCCACGCGCGTGCTGGTCAAAGAAGGTTTCACTGTTTTGCCCTACACGTCAGACGACATCGTCTTCGCCAAGCGCCTGATCGATGCTGGCGCAGCTACGGTGATGCCGCTGGGCGCGCCCATCGGCAGCGGTATGGGCATCCAAAATGAAGCCCACATCCGCATCCTGCGCGAAATGATCACCGCCGTTCCGCTGATCGTAGACGCCGGAGTTGGCACCGCCTCCGACGCCGCGCTGGCCATGGAACTCGGAGCCGACGCCGTCCTCATGAACACCGGCATCGCCAACGCCCAGGATCCAGTCATGATGGCCGAAGCCATGCATCACGCGGTGATCGCAGGCCGCCAAGCGTATCTAGCCGGACGCATGCCAAAAAAACTCTACGCCACGGCCAGTTCGCCGCTGGAAGGCGTTGTCCGTTAACTCGTGTGGCGCGGGCACTCTTGCCCGCGACTGCCGGCAGCGCCCAACAGCCGTCGTGTCG
>DASRRN010000141.1:0-3860 GCA_035695685.1 Acidobacteriaceae bacterium
CGGGCGGGATTGGGTGTCAAGGCTATGTTGACTGCGCCGGAGTAGCTTCCGCCGGCCGGAATTGTCGCGCCGCCTCCCGGCCAGCCGTTCTCGAGATTTGAGCGAATTACCTGGCCCGAGACGGTAACCCTGTCAGCGAGGTACAGCGGGCCGGTGTTGGATGCCAACCAGAGGTTACCGTTCGTATGAACGCGGCCGCCGAAATCGAAAGGAGGGCCATTAAAGAACGACAAGTCCGTTTCCGAAAAGACGCCAAATTGAAAGACCGGAATTGCCACCGCTTGAACCTGTCTCTGAAGCTTTACCTCAGATCCGTTGAGCGTCTGCGCCGCTACAGTAAGTGTGAACGGTGTAATCAGTCCCCACATACCGGCATAGGGGCTAGGTGCCAGGATCTGCGCGTTGTTTGCCGTCGGTGTGCACGGAGAAACTGGGGGGCACGAAATCTGATATGTGGAAACACCCGAAGGGTTCAGGTAAGTAATGCCTTGGAGATTGGGAGGCGTCGAGGCGAGAGTAACGATGTTGGCAGCCGACAGAGATCCTTGCGCGCCAAACATGTTTCCCATGTCAGCCGTCATCTTTTCCATTCCGGCTTCCGCAGCGTAGACCGCCACTTCACGGTCTTGATTGTTCCCCCCGAGGCGCTGGTCCGTCATCACCATCCAAGACATTCCCACGACCATGGCGGAAATTAGCACGAGGACGAGCAGCGCGGTTAGGAGTGCAACTCCACTCTCTCCGTTCCTTTTCACAGCATTTCTCCTTGGAATCCTGCGCCGAAAAACCCTTTATTTGCTCCTATGGAGCCGCTGATGGAGCCGTCGCGGACGTGTTGAACTGATTGCTGAATGAAAGGCTACGGATACTCACCTGCGTACTCAGGTTGTTGCGAAAGAAGCGAGGCACGCCTGCACCCGTATAGGCATATTCTGAACGTCCCGCCAAAAACACGTTTGCAGCGCGAATCTGCGATGGATTGTCAAACAAAGGATTCGGCGCGGGCGCATCTCCTGCTCCGTTCGGATAAGTTCCCGCTGGCGCGGAGGAGTTTATGATGTCGTAAGTAAACTGGAGAGCCTCGATGCCGTCGGCAATCGCCAGGGGAGGATCGGCAGGAGCTCCGGCGGGATAGCCTGGGTAGTTCACCTGGCGCATCAATTGGGGACGCGTTGGATTCGTTGCTGTGTCGAGATAGTAGGTGACCATCCAGACGCGGGTTATCGTCGTCGGCGCCGCTCCCTTGGACAGCAAGTTTGCAAGCGAACCAGGCACAGCAACACCCAAACCATTCAAACCGGCAGGGTCTCCCGGATCGAAGTTTATAACTTGGCCTGCAACGCCGGTCACATAGGCGAGCGCAGTTCCATTGTTATTCGAAAACATCATCAGATTGCCCACGGCAATCGGCGTAGGTGGCGGGCCTGGCATTGTGAAGCAGGCTGGATCAAGTGTCACCGAGCTCCCCGCGGCGGGAAGCACTCCAGCACAGGCGGGTCCGGGCACGGGTCCCTGAATTACCGGGAAGCTGTTTAGGAACGGCGGGCTGGCCCCGCCGCTGCTGTCCACCAAGGTGTTGTCAGCGTAAAGAAGGTTCAGAATATCTGAGTTGGTAGCGCCAGCGTTGATCATCTGACCTGTGGTGGCGTCAACACCGGTCATGGGCTGTCCAAGCTGCCATCCAGGGTTTAGCGCCGGTAAATACGTGTACGCGACGGGAAATGTGGTAGCTGGACTAGTTCCCGGGCGATTGACGCCCGAGGCTCCCGGGAAGAGAATTCCTCCGGGCGAAATTCCCTCGCCTGCCTGCATCAGATCGCGCACGATGAAGTGCATACCCGCGCGAAGGTTTTCCTGCACGTTCGCTTGAAGGGCCACTCCTTCCGTTGTGTGCTCGGCCTGGGTGAGCATCGAGAGGGTTACCCCAATCAGAAGAATCGTGATCGCTACTGCTACCAGCAGTTCGATTAGCGAGAATCCTTTTATTTGCTTCATGCCTAGTGCCTCGATACCCTAAAAGGCGGAAACAAAGCTCTTTACGTCGTACTTGCGGTTGAAACGGCCAGCGGTGTAATCGATCTCGACATCGACCTGTTTGAGGTTCGGCTCGACGTTTGTAATCGTGATGGTGCGTGTGAAAGCGACCAGTGAAATCTTCACGTCATCCGCAGTACCCAGCATCCCATCTGGGCCTGGGTCAAGGACGTAGGCGGCCGGAGCGCCCGCATCAGCGAGAGTACCTACGAGGCCGTCTACCCCCGGCTGCAAGATAGGCTGCGCGCCCGCCAGAAAGATTCCTGGAGGGACTGAGGACGTGTTTGCGATCTGGGCGAAACCGATTGTGTTATCGTACTTCGCTGTGAAAATGGCCTCGAGCGCTTCCTCGGCCTTCTGCTGCGCGATAAAATCCTCTTGAGCGCTCCTCATATAGGTGAAAGCATCCCCAAGCATCGCGGCTAACCCGAGAATTCCGACCGCCAGAACCACGATGGCGATCATCGTCTCGAGCAGCGTGAAGCCCTTTTCCGATTGCCGCGGCCTGAATTCCCCCAAGATGGATCTCCTTCAGAACTGAACCCAGCCGCTGCCGCTGGATTTCCACGCGCGCACGCGGCCCGTACTGCCCAACACTGTTATCGCTCTTGCGGTCGAGGGAGGCTGCCCCGGAGCGGCTAGGAAAACTGAACCGTTCACAGGGAGGTACGTCCCTCCGTCCACCAATTCACCGTCGCTCTGGAATAGCATTCCGAGTGGCGGTCCGCCGGCATTACCCCCAAACTCGATCGCGGCGGCATTTCCGAAGTTGTCGGGCGTATCCGGCATTCCTGCAAGTAAGAACTGTACCGGCCTCTCAATGGGGACTGTGCTCAGCACCACAGCGGCTCCCGCTCCCGGTTTGAGGTCGTTGCGCTGAGTAGTCACCACCTGGTACTGCCCGCCGACAACGGGAAACGTAACCTGGACATATTGGCGACGGGCGATTGAGTATTCGCGCGCCTGCCTCAGCTGATCCAGGACCTCACGCATGGCCGCGTCGGAGCGGTAGTTCTGAAGCACAGGCCCTAACTGAATTATTGCTATCGCGCTAACGATGAATATTACAAATATCGCGACGAGCAGCTCGACCATGGAGAAGCCGTGGCCCGCTCTGCGCTGCCGCTGGCCATTAGGCCATTTCGCTTCTCCGTCCTTCATATTCGCCCCATCGTGAGCCGTACCCCTTGCGTTGTCTATTTATCGAGGAGTAACAGCGCACGTAGGAGACCAGTCGTAGGTCTTAGTAACCCTATGCCGGGACAGTATTTAGGAGGTACGAACGTAGAATGCTCGTGCGAGTCCCCGGTTTCGTGGAGTAGAAATGTAACCGATCCGAACCCGCCCCACCCAAGGACCAAATGCCATCGGGAGTCGGTGTCAGACGAATCTAAAGCGAAGGGGATAACTTGGTCTCGAAGACGTTGGATGTCCGGCGATTTAAGTCACCGACCGTCGCATTGAAGATACATCTCAATCGAGCCAGTAGAGGAAGCACTGCTTGGTTTTACGAGGCTGGTCCCGCAACCGTCAGTTTTCGAGGTTGTATTTCACTTTGACTGTACCTTCCGAGAAACACAAACTCGGCGACGCTAATGGCAGCGATCGTCGCCATCATGTACCACCCCGCAGCGAAACCTCCGGTCCAGTCGCGCAAAGCTCCCAGCATCTGCGGTCCAAGATACCCGCAAACTCCCGCTCCCAAACTTACGATGCCCATCACATTACCGGTCTGGCGTCCGCGCAAAACATCAGCGGCAATACCGTATATCTGGTTCGTCGCAGCAAATCCAATACCCAGAATCGCCCCTGCGCCAATTCGAAAG
>DASRRN010000142.1:0-4795 GCA_035695685.1 Acidobacteriaceae bacterium
AACGCCGTGTTCCATCCTCAAATTCTCCTCCCGGCGCCTGACCGCCCGGGGCCCCATTTGCCGGGGCGCCATTGCGCCGCGGCGTGGGCTCTTCTTCCCCGGCCCGCGGTTGGCTCGCTTCGCGATTCTGGTTATCCCTGCCCCGGCTCTCCCTGCCCTGGTTTCCGCGACCCGTCTCTTCACCGTTCACCGGTATACGTTCGAAATCGGAGGAATCTTCCTGTTCCTCCATGAAATCAGTGACATAGAGAAATGCGTCGCGCTCCAGGCCGAGGTCGACGAATGCAGACTGCATCCCAGGAAGAACCCGGGTAACCCTACCCTTGTAAATGGACCCGGCGAGCGTGTATTCGTTCTCCCGCTCGTAATAAACCTCGGTGAGTTGATCGTCTTCCAGGATGGCCAGACGCGTTTCATGCGGCGTGCTGGAAATACAAATTTCTTTTGACATGCTGCCTCTCCTGTCCGCAGGTCTAACCTGGCGGACGGCCGGGTCGGCTGATCAGAGGGGAAGCTGCTATCCCACTCCCGGAATGCTGGGAAGGATTAGGTCAGACGGAGAGAAAGCCTGGGCAAAGGCGCGTGATCCACGAGGTGGAATCCAGCGAATTTCTTTGTACGGGGATACCGGCGGTACACAGCCATGACCGGGACCGGTCGCTGTGCTGCCTGGCGTTCCAAGGCTATCCGGGCGCAAAGAGTCGGTGACCGCTTCAGCCTGGACATCAGGCGGGGTCGTTACCCTTCTCTGCGAGCTCATTCCTAAATCCTGCCCGGCCCCGGTGATTCACCTGGCCGGCTTATCTAAAGTACTGAAAAATCAAAACTTATCGACACTGCTCTAGTTCACAAAGCGGCTCATACGAACGTTCATCGCAATGCCCAGAGCCAGGAAAGTGAATAGTACCGAGGATCCCCCGTAACTCATTAAGGGTAAAGGGATTCCTGTAACCGGCATCAGCCCGATGACCATTCCGACGTTAACTGCAATCTGAAAGATGAGTACAGCGACCACGCCCATGATCAGGAACGTACCGGAAATATCCGCGGCTGTCTGAGCGTTCTGAATCAAACGCGTCAATATGAGGAAGTATATCAGGAGTACAAACAGGGCGCCGACGAAGCCATGCTCCTCGCAGAACGCGGCAAAGATGAAGTCCGTATAGGGAATGGGCAAAAAGTCGCCTTGTGTTTGCGTCCCTTTCGTCGCTCCCCGGCCCCACAGGCCTCCGTCGCCCACTGCGATCAGCGACTGCTTCACCTGGTACCCACTGCCTTTGGGATCGGTGTCGGGGTTCAGGAAGCTGGTCAGCCGCTGCTTCTGATATGGCTTCAGAACCTTGGCCCACACCGGAACCACCAGCACGAGACCGGCCACAATCAGGACGAGCGCCTTCTTCCACTCCAGGCCGCCCAGGAATAGCCCGATAATCAGCACCGGAATGTACGTGAGCGAGGTCCCCAGGTCCGGCTGTTTCAGCACCAACAGCATAGGCATCCCCACCAGTAGGAATGCTTTGAAAATATCGCTCCAGGTAAGGTCCTTCCCAGCCAGGTTGGAGAAGTACCGCGCCATGGCGACGATCAACACCAGCTTGACCCATTCGGAAGGCTGAAAGTGAACGCCTCCCGGGAGCTTGATCCAGCGCCGCCCTCCCATCACCTTAGTCCCGACCGCCAGCACCGCCACCAGCGAGACCAGGCAAAAGCAGTAGATCCAATGGATTGACTCGATGAGCCGGTGGTAATTGATCAGCGAAAACACGAACATCGCCGCCAGCCCGCCAATGAGCCAGAAGACCTGCTTGGTTTCGAACCCGACAAACTTGGTGTGCAGGGTGGCGCTGTAAATCTCAAAGATGCTGATGACGGAAAGCAACAGCACCAGGGCCAGGAGCAGCCAATCGAAATCGCGAAATGAGATAAATCGCCGCAAGATGCTCCTCTCTTCTGTCCTAACCTTGAAGGCCAGGCCGTTAGGCCCGCCACCACATTCTCAACCTACTGCTTCACTACACCCAGTAACGCGCTCAACGAAGGGCACGGCTTCAGCCGTGCCACATCTGACGGGCCCACTGAGGGCTTTAGCCCCTGAGGTACGCTCCTTCGCTACCTCGCAAAAAAACGTACCCCAGCGGCTAAAGCCGTCTCCCGTCCATCTTGTTACGGCACGGCTGAAGCCGTGCCCTTCGTGTAGAGGCTCTTTACGCTGAAGAACCTCCCAAGACTGGCCTGGTCACTGCACCGGCACCGTGAAATGTCCACCCCGCATTGCCGGAACCGGATCTTTCACCGCCACAGTTGTGGCCTTCTCCGGGGCGCCAGCCTCCGGCTTCTCCGACCAGACTGCGCCCACCTCTACCTTGGAGGGAACCTTGGCTTCCTGGAGGTTGTTGTCCAGGCTGCGCTGCTTATCAACGAACGCTTCGATGACCCGCGCAGCCAGAGGTGCAGACGCCTCTGCTCCCCAGCCACCATGTTCCACCAGGACCACCACGGCGATATCCGGATTCCGGCGCGGGGCGATTCCGACAAACCAGGCGTTGGCGCGCTCAGCACCGATTCCAAGACTCTTCATCCCGGCACTGTGGTTCACCACCTGCGCCGTCCCTGTTTTGCCGGCAAAGTCGATATTTGCCAGATGAGACGCCGCCGCCGTACCGCTGTTGGTCGTGAGGGCCATACCTTCGGTGATGGTCTCCCATATTGCGGGAGCGATCGGTATCGTCACATCGCCACTGCCCGGATAGGAGTCATAGAGCGCCTGGCGAAAATCGGCCGGCAACTGACCGGGTTCGACTACGTGGGGCCGCTTGAGGACTCCGCCGGAAGCAATTCCGGCAACCGCCCGCACCAACTGGACGGGACTGAGGGCAACCGCTCCTTGTCCGATACCTACGGAGATCACTTCTCCCGCATACCATTTTTCATGGAAGTTTTTCATCTTCCATTCTTCCGAGGGCATGGTGCCGGTGACTTCCCCGGGTAGATCGATGCCGGTCTTCTGCCCTATGCCCACTTTGTGGGCCCAATAAGCAATCTTCTCAATGCCCAGCCGCTCGGCGAGCGTGTAGTAGTAGGTATCGCAAGAAAAGGGAATGGCGTGCAAAATGTCGACTGGGCCGTGACGCTTATCACAGGCGAAGAAGCGTCCGTAGAACGTGGCACCGCCGTTGCAGACCACTTTCAGATCCTGCGCAACATTGCTCTCCAACCCGGCCAACGACATGATGATCTTGAACGTGGATCCTGGGGCTAGCTGGGCCTGGATCGCCTTATCCATCAAAGGATGACGGGGATCGGTGATCAGCTTGTTCCACTCATCGCGGGAAACGCGCACGGAGAAGTCGTTAGGGTCGAAACTGGGCCGGGACACCAACGCGAGCACCGCGCCGGTGTGAGGGTCAATGGCGATAATCGCTCCATTGCGATCGCCCATCGCTGCCTCTGCCGCGCGCTGAATGTCCAGATCGATGGTCAGCTTAAGGCCCTGACCGGGTACCGCCGGCTCTCGACCCAAAATACCCACTTCCCTGCCATGGCTGTCGACAATAATGTCCTGGGAGCCATCCTGGCCGCGCAGCAGCTGATCGTAGGACTGCTCGACACCCGATTTACCAACCACATCGCCAGGCTCGTAGTAAGCGAAGCGCGGGTCGTTCAACATGTCGTCGCTTACCTCGCCGACGTAACCAATCAGGTTGGCGGCAAAGCCATTGCGCGGATAAAGCCGCCGTTGTTCGTCGATGGTTTCCAGTTCAGGCAGCTCGTCGCGGTGAGCCTCGATGAATTCCACCTCGTCCGGAGTGATGTCCTGCTTGAGCGGGATGGGCTCGTACTTGGGCGCGAGGGCGTAATGGGCCAGTGCGCCCTCCAGCTGCTCCATGCTCATGTGCAACCCTCGCGAAATCAAGGGGAAGTCCGCACGCAGGTCGCGGCCCGGTTCGCGGATCAGGAAGCACGAAACGGAGGGATAATTGTCCACCAGCAGACGGCCTTCACGATCGAACAGCTTGCCCCGCGGAGCCAGGATGGGCACCTTGCGGATACGATTCTGCTCCGCCAGAGTGCGGTAGTTTTGCGCTCCGATGACTTGCAGCCGCCACAGGCCGGAGAGCAATACCAGCAGAATGCCGACGATCGCATACTGCACGATCGTCAGCTTGAATGCCGGTAATCTCTCTTCTTTATTGAACAATTGATCCATACGTTTACTGTGACGTTTCTGCTTTCGATTTGGTGCAAATTTCTCTAATCCCGCGGCCGAACCCGGTCCAGGATGTCGAAGAAGAAGACACCGACGATCGAGTTAATCACTGCCTTGATGACTTCATGCAGCCAGTTCGTGCTGACGTTGAGCGCCAGCATGCGATGCATGATGAAGAGGTAGATCCCGATGTTCAACAGGGTGAATGCAAAGTTGATCAGCAGGCGCGTCCCGGGATTCTCTACGTCGATCTTGACCCCCAGCGAGGCGGCAAAAAATCCCACCACGCATTGTGAGATCCCGTTGATTCCCAGGGGACGGCTGGTGAGCGCATCCTGAACTAATCCGATTACCGCTCCCGTTATGGTGCCGGCAATTGGATTGCGCCAGCCTACGGAGAAATAGATAGTGACCAGCAAAGGGAGGTCTAGGATGTCGAATTTGGGGATAAAACGGGGGACCAGGACCTGCAGGAAAATCGCCACCAACGGGACCAGCACCACCACGATGAGCGGATAGCGCTGCACATCCAGTTCCCTACGCGCTAGTGATGCCGACATTGCCATGCTATTCGTTCTCCTCTTGCCG
>DASRRN010000143.1:0-19482 GCA_035695685.1 Acidobacteriaceae bacterium
ACTACGGTTCTGGTCGAGCGCATCCGGCGCTTTCGCCCCCATGTGGTGCTAACCTTCGGGGGCGATGGCAATGTAAATTTGCACCCCGACCACACCATGGTCTGCTTTTTTGCCACCGCGGCTTTTCACTGGGCGGGCCGCAAGAACTTCGCCCCCGAACAGATCGTCGCGGGTTTACTTCCCTACCGCGCGCAAAAGCTGTACTACGGAGTCGCCCCCTTTCTGGCGAATCCAGACGCGGAGGAAGCGCGAACAATCTCACTCATGCCCGCCTCGCTGGTGCTCGAGTTGGGCAGCTTGAGGGAGAAGAAGCTCGAGGCCTTTACGCAGCACACGACCCAGGCCGAGCTAGTGTCCAAGGTCAAGGTCGCCTTTGAGGGGACCGGGGGCGAAGAAAAATACCTCCTGGCAGCAGCGCGTGGCTTTCGTTCTTCTCCGCTGGAAACCGATATGTTCGCAGGCATTGAAGAATGATGCTTACCCCGCGGTTACAACTCCCGCTTGCCGACTGACCCTTTGGCGCGCCAACCAGGCGATGCGCGCCAGCAGAAGCACGGCAAGTAGCAGGGTGATGGTGATGGGCGTACGAACCCCAGTCTTGACAATCCACCAATAATGACTCACGCCGCAGATGGCCGACAGGTACGCCAGACGATGCAGGGCCTGCCAGCGCTTCCCCCCCAGCTTGCGGATGGACCAGTTGGTAGAGGTGGCAGCCAGCGGAAGCAACAGCAACCAGGCAGCCATGCCGGCCATGATGTAGCGGCGTTTGCCAATGTCATCGATCATCGCAGCCACGTTGAAGCCGGAGTAAAGCCATAGGTAAGTGAGCAGATGCAGGCAGCCGTAGAAAAAAGCGAACAGGCCAAGCAGGCGGCGGAAGCGTATCAGCCAGCCAAGTCGCGGTGAGAGCCTTCGCAGTGGTGTGATGGCCAGGGAGATCACCAGCAAACGAAGGGTGGCGAAGCCGGTGGCGTGCGTCACCGTCGCTGTCGGGTCGGGGCCTAGATTGTTTCTGAACCCGTTGAAGATCAGCAGTGCGAGCGGAGAAAGGCACACCAGCCAGACTGCGACTTTCAGGGCGACAACCGTGCGTTTGTTCATGATGACCGAGGAAGGCCAGCCTAAAAATATTTCTTCAGATCCATGCCGTTGTAGAGGCTGGCGACCTGGTCCCCATAGCCGTTGAACATAAGCGTAGGCTGGCGCTGCTCAAAGAGAGATGCGCCGATCCGGCGTTCGGTCTTTTGGCTCCAGCGGGGATGGTCGACGTTGGGATTCACGTTGGAATAGAAGCCGTATTCGCGCGGCGCCATGTCGTTCCATGCCGTGTGCGGCTGATCAGAGGTGAAGTGGATCTTTACGATCGACTTCGCGGATTTGAAACCGTATTTCCAGGGCACAACGATGCGAACCGGAGCTCCATCCTGGTTGGGCAATACTTCTCCGTACAAGCCGAAGGTCAGCAGAGTGAGCGGATGCATGGCCTCATCCATGCGCAGCCCTTCCGAGTACGGCCAGTTCAAATCGATTTCCCGCAAGCCCGGCATCACGGCGAAGTCCTCGAGCGAGAGAAATTGCACATATTTGGCCTTAGGCAGAGGTTCCGCCCAGTTGATGAGTTCCGAAAGCGAATAGCCGGCCCACGGAATCACCATGCTCCAGGCCTCAACGCAACGGTGGCGATAGACGCGCTCCTCTATTGGCTTGAAGCTCAACAATTCTTCGATGGTTACGGTCTTCTTCTGCTTTACCAGACCGTCCACGGTCACCTTCCAGGGACGAGTCTTCATCTTTCCCGCATTTTTGGATGGATCGTCCTTCTCCACTCCGAACTCGTAGAAATTGTTGTAGGTGGTGATGTCTTTAATAGGGGTGAGCTGTAAGCCGGGGGTGGAAAGCGGGCTCTTTACTGTCTGCAGTTTCGTGGCATCCGCAGCCATCGCGGCGCGCGGCTCGAGCAGGCCGGCAACCCCAAGGGCAGCCGCACCGGTCATGAACGCGCGGCGATTGAGGTAGGCATTTTTAGGAGTGATTTCAGAGTACGGAATATCGCTGGCTTTCTTTATGAACATAGGTTCCCTGCCAGTATGACGCTTAGCCCTGCCTCCAGGTTACGTCCGCACGACCAATCGTATTAATACAATGGAGAGTGTGCGGAACCCGCGACGACATCAGGTCGACATAATTGGAACGCCCGAAGGAGAGCCATGGATCGCAGGCAGATCAAAATCTTGAGTGGAACTGACCAAGACCGGTTGCACCGGGCGGCCGAAATGCTGCTGGAAGCCAGGCGAACCGTGCAACCGATCGACGATCTGCCGCCTGCCCTGCGTCCCGGGACACTGGAAGAGGCTTACTACGTGCAAGATGTGATGCTCGACGCGCTGGGAACGGCAGGCGGTTGGAAAGTAGGCGCAACTACCCCGGACGGAACTCCGTTTTATTCCCCCATGCCCGTGGACGGGTTCGGCAAGAGCGGGGAGCGGATCGCGAAGCACCTGCGGAGGTTGCGGGGCGTGGAAGCGGAAATCGCCTTCCTGATGGGAAAAGACTTACCGCCACGCTCCACCCCATACTCGCGGGAGGAACTGGTGGACGCGATCGAGAGCTGCGCTCCCGCGATCGAACTACTTGAATCTGGCCTGCTGAACCCGGACGCTGTGGATCGGCTGACGGCGATTGCGGATTTGCAATCAAATGGCGGGTTCATTTCCGGAGCAGCCGTGGAGGGTTGGCAGGAATTCGACTTCGCCACGGAAAGCGCGGAAATGGATATAGATGGCTTTGTGCGCGTAGCCAATGGCAAGAACGCCGCTGGCGGCGATTTGCTGCGTCTGGTCCTGTGGATGGCCAACGAGGCCCAGAGCCGCACCGGAGGGTTGCTGGCGGGGCAATGGATCACTACCGGGAGCTGGACGGGAAAGATTATGGCTGACAGCGGATCGGTCGCGCTGGCGCGCTTTCCCAAGTTTGGCGAAGTCACTGTCCGGTTTGATTGAGTCCGGTTTCGATCCCCTCCTAGTCTGCCACGAATGACCCAAACCTGGCTCTACGGCTTTTGAGGTAAACGGGCCCTCCGAATTCCCGCCAAGGGCGCGACCCACTCAAAACAAAGGTCTTGTTCGCCCGTTCCGATGAGGAGGAAGGGCTCTTTCTTCTGTTTTTCACGGCAAATTCTTCAGATCTTCATCGGCAACTGCGAACCTCACAGGAGCAAAACAGGTTTCACGCGGCACATATTTTCCCGCGGTTAGGGAAACCTCCGCGAGAGTTTTGCGACCGAGTTCCCTGCACTCATCGTGGTTGCACTGCGATTAAACAGCAAAGAGAGGGCTAATGAAGATCCAACTGAAGACGCTGGCAACGCTGGCGCTTGTCTCGGCACTGTCTGCCGGGCTGGCACAGACAACGGCGTCCGGTACAGCGAGCAGCTCAACCCACAAGCGGACTATCCCCCGAAAGGCCCCCGTACCCAAGAAGCCTTCGATAGAGAGCCAGATTCAATCGCTGCGGGAAGACATGCAGACGCAGATCCAGCAGCTGAAGCAACAGCTGAGCGATCGCGACGCGCAGCTGCAGCAGGCGCAGCAGGCGGCAGCAGCCGCTCAGGCAGCAGCGACGCAGGCGCAGCAACAGGCAGCGCAGCAGCAGTCGACCCTGACCGAAAACACGGCAGCCGTGGGCAATCTGCAAGGTGCGGTAAACGACCTGAAGACCAACAACGTTTCTTTGGCCTCGACGGTGCAGGAACAGCAGGCAAAAGTAGAAAAGCAGATCAGTAACCCGGACACGATTCATTTTAAGGGGGTTACGCTCTCCCCGACGGGCAGCTTCCTGGCGGCAGAAACGGTGTGGCGGCAACGCGCCACAGGCGGCGACATTAACACCCAGTTCACGGGAATTCCGCTCAACTACGCGAACGCGGGCCAGTACTCAGAATTCTATGGTTCTGGCCGCCAGTCTCGTATCGCATTACTAGCCACTGGCAATGTCAGCCCGAATGTCTCCATCGGCGGCTACTATGAGGCCGATTTCCTGAGCGCCGGCGTTACATCCAACAACAACCAGAGCAACAGCTATACGCTGCGGCAACGGCAACTGTGGGCCCAGGCACATTGGGGCTCCCTGACCTTCACCGGGGGCCAGATGTGGTCACTGGCAACGGAAACCACCAAGCTAACCCAAAACAGATCTGAAATTCTTCCCCAAACCATTGACTCCCAGTACACCGCCGGCTTCGTCTGGGAGCGTCAATATGGATTCCGCGTAAGCAAGGATTTCGGCACCAACGCTTCGATCGCGATAGCCGCCGAAAATTCGGAGACGCTGAACCCGGGCGGCCATAATCTCCCCACCAATTTCATCATTGGTTCGGCTGGCAACTCTGGCGGACTGTACAACTCCGCCGGTACGAGTGGGGGCACCAACGTGGCGCAGTATTCGGCCAACCTCGCTCCTGACCTCTTGGCCAAGGCGGTATATGAATCGCCACGTTGGGGCCACTACGAGCTCTTTGGCATCGCCAGCTTTTTCCGTGACCGCGTCTTTCCCAACGCCACGGCCACCACTCCTTCGTCAGTGGGCGCGTACAACGACAGCACGGTGGGCGGAGCCGTCGGTGCCAGCGGGCGCGTGCCAACCTTGCACAAGCATCTGGACGTTGGTCTGAAAGGGCTTTGGGGTGACGGCACCGGGCGCTACGGTAGCAGTCAGATCACGGACCTCACCATCCGCCCTGATGGTCAACTGGCTCTGATCCACAACTGGTCGGCCCTCGGCACGCTGGATTTCCATGTGACCCCGCGGCTCGATGTCTACGCTAACTATGGCGGCGACTACGTGGGCCGGCGTTACTTCATGACCAGCCCAACCAAGGCGGTCGGATACGGCTCTTACCTCAACGTAGAAACCGGTTGCGATACCGAACCAGTCCCGGGAACGACGATTGGGGGCTTCAGCCCTGCCCAACCGGCCAACTGCACCGCGGACACCAAGGACGTTCAGGAATTCACGGCTGGCTACTGGTACAACATCTATCAAGGACCTTACGGGCGTCTCCGTCAGGGACTCCAATATGCTTACTTCCAGCGCAACATCTGGTCAGGCATAGGGACGACGCCGCAGGCAACCAACAACATGTTCTGGACCAGCTTCCGCTATTACTTGCCTTAGACAGCAACCACCCAACCATCTGGAGGGCACCCTACCCGGGTGCCCTTTTTTTATTGGCTTCGTCTCGGATCATTCCTCCAAGATTGGTCATCCATAGCGAGCAAGCAACCTTGCCTTACACTCGACTGGAGGCGATTTTATGCCAAAACCCATCGTTGGCCTGCATCACGTAACAGCGATTGCTTCGGACCCGCAGCGGAATCTCGATTTCTACACCGAGGTGCTGGGGCTTCGTTTCGTCAAACGGACCATAAACTTTGACGACCCCGGAACGTACCACTTTTACTTTGGCGACGACGGCGGCTCGCCGGGAACAATCCTGACCTTTTTCCCCTGGCCCCATGCCAGCCGCGGCAGCCTGGGCGTTGGAGAGACTTCGGCCACTGCATTCAGTGTTCCTCGTTCCTCACTTGCGTTCTGGGAGAAGCGTTTGCTCGGCGCCGGCATTCCGGTGGAACGCGCCGGCGAGCGATTCCAGGAAGAAGTGCTCAGCTTTGCCGATCCTGACGGCATGTGGTTGGAGATCGTCGGCCACGCGGACGCCGGAGAGGCAAAGGCTCCGCGTACCAGCGATGTTCCGGCCGAGCATGCGATCCGTGGCTTCTTCGGCGTGACGCTATGTGAGGGTGGCTACGAAAAGACGGTTGCCGTGCTGGGGACCATGGGCTTCTACAAGATCGGCGAGCACGGCACCCGTTTTCGCTTTGCTGCATACGGCAGCGCCCTGGGCAATCACATCGATGTGCTCGTCCAGCCCCAGCTCACCTATGGACGCATGGGCGCGGGCAGTGTGCACCATATCGCGTTTCGCGCCTTCGACGACGCCGCGCAGCGGGAATGGCGCGAAGTATTGGTGGCGAGTTCCCTGGACGTAACACCGGTCCTCGATCGGACCTACTTTCACTCCATCTATTTTCGCGAGCCGGGTGGCGTGTTGTTCGAGCTGGCCACCGATCCGCCGGGTTTCGCCCTGGATGAACCACTCGAATCGCTGGGAGAGGCGCTCAAGCTGCCTCCCTGGCTGGAGCCGCAACGATCCCGGGTGGAACGCATGCTGCCACCGATTGCACTGCATACTCGCAAATAGAGGGACACCTAATTGGAAAACGATCCCCATCGCGATCAGCCTGTCCTCAACGTGGGTGCGAAGCTGACCCGGGCGACGGCAGCCGTCATTCTTCTGCACGGCCGCGGTGCGTCGGCGGAGGACATACTTGGCCTGTCGGCGGGGATGTACGATGAGCGGGTCGCCTATTATGCCCCGCAGGCCGCGGGAAACCGCTGGTATCCCGCCTCATTCATGGCGCCGATCGAAGAAAACGAGCCCTGGCTTTCCTCGGCATTGGCCAAGGTGGGGACGATTGTAAAACTCGCTGTGGACGCCGGTTTATCGCGCGAGCAAATATTTGTTTGTGGCTTCTCCCAGGGCGCTTGCCTGTCTAGCGAGTTTGTGGCCAGAAACCCCGCACGCTATGGCGGGCTTATCGCATTCACCGGTGGGCTCATCGGGCCACCGGATGCCAGTCTGCACCATGCAGGCAATCTCGGGGGAATGCCTGCTCTGTTCAGTTCCGGCGATCCCGATCCGCATGTGCCATGGAGCCGCGTGTTAGCGTCCGCGGAGCAGTTCACCGCGATGGGTGCTGAGGTGCAAACCAAACGCTATGAGGGCCGTCCCCACACCGTGCTCCCGCAAGAAATCAGATCAGCACGCGACCTTCTCTTTCGATCTCTGTCCATGCGATGAACTGGATTCGGACGAATCACTCCGTTCCGCACCACGATTCGCAGAGCACCGAAGACCTGCAGCGTCCAGCCCTCCTACGGCTGGAAACTTATGAATTGGAGAAGAATTGACCAAGCACTCCGTTCCCTTCCTGTTGCTTCTTTCACCTATGCTGGCCCTTGGCCAGTCCGCCGCGTTGCCGGATGTCGCGCCGGTCCAGGCGCAACACGCCATGGTGGTCAGTGTTCATCACGACGCCAGCGATGCAGGGTTGAAGATGCTGCAGGCGGGCGGAAACGCGGTGGATGCGGCGGTTGCTACCGGCTTCGCGCTGGCTGTCGTCTACCCGTTCGCAGGCAATCTGGGTGGGGGCGGATTTATGATGTTGCGCCTGGCCAACGGCGAGTCGCACTTCCTCGACTTCCGTGAGCGGGCGCCTTTGCGCGCGAGCGCCAATATGTATGTCGACAGCCAGGGCAACATCATTCCCGAGGCTTCCACTGTCGGCTACCTGGCGGTCGGAGTCCCGGGCACCGTTGCCGGACTGGTCGAGGCAGAGCGGCGCTTTGGCAAGCTCTCACTACGGCAGGTGATGGCTCCGGCCATACAGTTTGCAAGCGAAGGCTTTGTGCTCAGCGAGCAGGAAGCAGGCCAGTTGCACAATCCCGTGCTTTCCCGGTTCCCTGAGTCGCGGCGCATCTTCCAACGCGATGGCAACTTCTACCAGACGGGGGATGTTTTCCGGCAACCGGACCTGGCGCGTACGCTTACTCGCATCGAGGAGAATCCGAAAAGCTTCTATCGTGGCGCCCTGGCCAGCGCGCTGGCCAGGGCCATCCAGAAGCATGGTGGGTTGGTCAGCAAAAAAGATCTGGCCGCCTACCGGGTGAAGGATCGCAAGCCGCTCACTGGAACTTATCGCCAGTACGAGATTCTTGCCCCGCCGCCACCCTCCTCTGGCGGGGTTGCGCTGCTGGAGATGCTGAACATCCTGGAGGGTTTCGATCTGGCTGCCCTGGGCGATCGCACGCCCGCTTCCATGCACCTGATCATCGAGGCTTTTCGCCGCGCTTTCAGCGACCGCACCTCGTTCCTGGGCGACCCTGATTTTGAATCCATGCCGACGTCGCAGCTCATCGGCAAGAGCTATGGCGCCGCCTGGCGCAAAAGCATCGGCAATACGGCCACACCTTCCAATTCCCTGAGCCGGCCTACAGGCTTCATTCCAGGCGCGGAATCAACGCAGACCACTCACTATTCCATCCTCGATGAAGCGGGGAATGCAGTGTCAGTTACATACACTTTGAACAACGGCTTCGGTTCTGGAGCAACCGCGGACGGACTGGGCTTCCTGCTGAATGACGAGATGGACGACTTTACTTCGAAGGCCGGCGAGCCAAATATGTTTGGCCTGATTCAGGGCACGGCGAACGCGATTGCCCCCAGGAAGCGCCCGTTGTCCAGCATGACGCCCATCATTGTGCTCGAGAACCACAAAGTTCGTTTTATTATTGGCTCTCCCGGCGGACCACGCATCATCACTACGGTGGCTAACATTCTTTTAAGCGCGACCGATGGTGGTTTGAATATTCAGCGAGCCGTGGATGCCCCGCGTTTTCACCATCAATACTTGCCTGATGTGGTTTTCGTGGAACCGGGTTTTCCTCCTGCGACCCTGCAGTCACTGCGGGACATGGGTTACACCATCAAGGAAGAGGGTCGCTACTGGAGTGATGGGGAATGCATTGCCGTCGACCCCAAGACCGGGATGATCGAGGGCGGCCAGGATAAGCGACATAACTTTGGAAAAGCCGCCGGGTACTAGTGGTCCGTGCGGGGAAAACAGGGGTGCCGCGCCTACGGCGCTCCCATGCCAGGACTGCTACCCCAGCCCTTCCGGGCTGGGCTGACGTTTAGACGGCCGGCCCTCCGGGCCTCGGCGAACCTCACTTCAGAGGTGGTCTTCCTCGTGTAGCGCGTCACTCATAACATCGTGTAGTGGTGTGGTGGATCCAGCCTGGATCGCGCAATGGCGTTAAGAATCTTGACCTGCTACGAACCCCGGGTGCCCCATATCTCGCTCGTTTTTCGCGAGATGTGGGAGTCCACTGCATTGCGACTGGTGTCCATTCAGGTTGTAAAGGGGCGACCAACGGTCGCCCCCCACATCTCGCGAAAAACGAGCGAGATATGGGGCACCCGGGATTCGTAGTAGGTCTGTCGCAGGACGCTTTGTTACATCGCGGGATGAACGCGCATCTGCGTGACGCACTACACCAGGCGTGGGTTCTCAAGAATGCGTTCTACCCGGTAGAGTAAAGAGTATGCAGATACACTTTGCATTTGGCCGACATGGGCTGGACGTCACACTACCGGACGGGCCCAGGTACGAGGTGATTGAGAGCCGCTCCGCGTCAGCTTTGCCGGATGTTACGGCAGCACTCGACGCTGCCCTGGATAACCCCATCGGATGCAAGCCGCTGTCTGCCCTCGCGGCCGGCAAGAAGACTGCGGCCATTTCGGTTTGCGATATTACCAGGCCCGCACCCAACTGGCTCACGCTGCCTCCGCTGCTCCGGCGGCTGCACAATGCCGGCATCCCGGTCGACGGCGTGACCATCCTGATCGCGACTGGATTGCATCGCGAAGCCACGCCAAGCGAGATCAACGCCATCCTTGGGCCAGAAATCGCGGCCAGGTACCGCGTGGTGAATCATGATGCACGAGAGCGAGCGCAGCATCGCTGGCTGGGCGAGACGCAACGGGGTATTCCGGTTTACATCGATGAGCGGTTCATGGCGGCCGATCTGCACATCACCCTGGGATTCATCGAGCAGCACCTGATGCTCGGGTTTTCCGGGGGCAGGAAGCTGGTGGCTCCAGGCCTCGCAGCGCAGGAGACGATCAAGGTCATCCACTCGCCCAAGTTCATGCGGGAACCTAAAGCAATCGAGGGATCGATCACTGACAACCCTCTGCATGCGCAGCTACTGGAAATTGCCAGGATGGCGGGACACGACTTCATTCTCGACGTAACCCTGACACAGAGCCGCGAAGTTTCGGGCATCTTTGCCGGTGACCCCGTCGAGGCGCATGCCGCCGGGGTGCAGTTTCTGCGCATTACATCGCTCGAGCGGCTCGCCGGGCTGGCAGATGCGGTCATCACCAGCGCCGCCGGTCATCCGCTGGACCTGACCTTTTACCAAACCATCAAGGGCCTCACCGCCGCCCAACACATCGTGAAGCCTGGGGGAAGGATCCTGATCCTGGGCGAATGCGCCGAGGGTGTGGGGTCCCCTGAATTTGCCGGGAAGGTAGCGCGCTTTTCCAGCTACGACAGCTTCCTCGATGAGATTGGAAAGGCCGATGTTGAGATCGACCAGTGGCAACTGGAGAAACTGGCGCTAGCCGGGCAGAAATATGAGCTCTTGTTTTACATGCCGGGGATTGCGAACGACAAGCTTGGAAATCTGGCTTCCCGCGCTTTTCGGAGCCCGAAAGCGGCGGTTGGTGCCGTTCTCGATGGTCTCCCACCCGGCGCCCGGGTGGCGCTGGTGCCGGAAGGCCCATACGTGTATGCCCGGATCCCGGACGAAGCCGAGGCAGCGCTGGTCTGAAGCGTCAATTATCATCAACGTGGGTAAGCAAGATGCGAAAGTGGCGAAATTGGCAGACGCACCAGACTTAGGATCTGGCGGGGCAACCCATGGGGGTTCGAGTCCCCCCTTTCGCACCAACTGAATCGGCCCTATCGGCGCCTACGGCCCGGCTGAGCAAAATGAATGGTCTCTCCGGAAACGATTCGAAGAACGTACCTAGGCCTAAAGACCAGATCCCTTTACTGGGTTTATGTACAGGCTGAAGAGGGTGAGTGAGAACTCGTTTTCCAAAACTCAAGCTCCAGTCCCGCAGGGACGTCTGAGCTTAGCCCAGGACGTTAGTCCTGGGTTGCCCACGACGTTAGTCCTGGGTCTGGAGTTTCTACATATTTCAACACCAGGGGGGGCAGGCAGCGGACCCCTAGGCAGCATAGTTTGTGACAGGCTACAGCATGATCCGTGCCAGCCCCGGACTTCAGTCCGGGGAAGCGGGTTTTCAAACCCGCGAGAACGCTTTATCTTGCCACTACCGGGCTTTTAGCCCTGGTGAAAATGCCCCAAGCTCCCCATTCAACCCCATTCGCATCATCAATCCCGAGTTCAAAGACCTTGCACAGACGTGGGGATGGAAGATGATTACAGCGCATGAAAAGATGTACCCGTGACCATCAGATGGGTACCGCAACAAGATCCTGTACGCGGGCTTCGGTGGTTGAAAAGCTCCGAACGGCATAGGCAAGATAGGCATCCTCGAGGTCCTTCGACTCCGCGCCATCAAGCGCGCTGTCACGCGAAAAAGCTGTGAAGCGCTCCGCTCAGGATGACGGTTTTGTGGGAGTTTTGAAGAAAAACATTCCAAACAAATTAGCGCTCATGGACTGAAGTTCAGGGCTGGCACAGCTTAGGCGGTTCGTTGATCTAAATACGGCAAAAAATGTCTTCCGCCGGCGAATTCGCAACTCTGAAAAATGTAGAAACTCCAGGCCCAGGACGTTAGTCCTGGGTACATCACGAAACATGATTCAGTCCCATAGGACGGCTGAAGGAGGATTGCATCGCGGCCCATTTTCAGCCGTCCCTGCGGGACTGGTTCGTACCTTCAAATCCTACCCAGGACTAGCGTCCTGGGCTAAGTTCAGCCGTCCCTTCGGGACTCGATCGTAAATCTCAACATTGAGTTTTCCGTAGTCTGTGAGGCCGTACCCCTTGTGCAGGGATCTTTTTTCGTAGCCGGCGGCGCGGGGAAAGTGTGCGCCATAAGCGCCCTATGCGCCCTAAGTCCCGGCATGGGCAATTTTGGTGTGCCTCCACTTGGCTAGTTCCGCGCTCGTGGCTAAAAAAGAGCGCCCTATGAGCGATAAGAGCCGTAAGTCCCGGCACAGGCGGCTTTCGTTCCTCCACTTTGCTACGCCTTGGCTGGATGACAAGGGCCCCCCGCCGCCTTCGAAGGGGTAGCCGTGGAGTGTAATAGGATACAAAGATGAATTCTTGCGAACGGAGAGATGGGCTGACCTGCGCCAAGGGAACAAGATTCATTGCGCCCTTTTTACGATGAACATGCAGCAACGTCGGGTGGTCGTGACGGGGGTGGGCCTGGTAAGCCCCGTGGGTGTGGGGACAGAAATGACCTGGAAAGCTTTGCTCCAGGGGGAATCCGGCATCGACCGTATCAGTCTCTTTGATGCCGCCGGCTTCAGTTGCCAGATCGCCGGCGAGGTCAAGGACTTCAGCCCGGAAGATTACATCGAGCGCAAAGAAATCAAGAAGATGGGCCGGTTTATCCAGTTCGCTATGGCGGCCTCGGAGTTCGCCGTCGCGCAAGCGCAGCTGGACATGAAGACGGAAGATGCGGAAAAAGTCGGGGTTTATGTCGGCAGTGGTATCGGCGCCTTCGAGGTGATCGAGCGAGAGCATAGCAAACTACTCTCCGCAGGCCCGAACCGGGTGTCGCCCTTCTTCATCACGGCCACCATCGCGAATCTGGCCGCTGGTCAAATCTCGATTCGCTATGGCGCGACCGGACCTAATTTAACCTGCGCCACCGCGTGCACCACCGGAGCCCATGCTGTAGGGGAGTCGTTCCGCGTGATTCAACGCGGAGATGCGGACGTCATGATCGCCGGGGGGAGCGAAGCTGCGGTCACCCCGCTCTCGGTAGCCGGCTTCGCCGCGATGCGCGCGCTCTCCACCCGCAATGACGACCCCAAGACTGCCTCGCGGCCCTGGGACGCCGGCCGTGACGGGTTCGTGGTGGGAGAAGGCGCGGGCGTGCTGATTCTGGAAGAGTACGAACACGCGGTAAAGCGTGGGGCGACCATACTTTCCGAACTCGTGGGGTACGCCGCCAACAGCGATGCTTACCATACCAACGCTCCTCCGGAGGATGGCCGAGGCGTGCGCCGGGTGATGCAGCTGGCCCTGCACGACGCTGGAGTTGCCCCGAGCGACGTAAAGTATCTCAACGCACATGCGACCTCCACTCCCCTGGGTGACAGGGCGGAGGCCAAGGCAATCTGCGAGACCTTCGGCGAATCGGCAAAGCAGCTTCGGGTCAGTTCGACCAAGTCGATGACCGGCCATCTTCTGGGCGGGGCGGGCAGTCTGGAGGCCGGGATCACGGTGCTGGCGCTGCGGGATCAGGTGGCTCCTCCGATGACGAATTTGCGGGAGGTCGATGAGGCTTGCGGCTTTTGCCTGGTCAGAGACAAAGCGATGCCCACGACGATGGACTATGCCATGACCAACTCCTTCGGTTTCGGAGGAACCAATGCATCGCTCATCTTTCGCCGGCATCCAGCGGGCTGAACAGAGTGCGGCGTCGCTACGATCCATCGTTCCGCCCCCCACGGCACGCCGAGGCAGGCAAGATGCGCGGTTTCTTTTTTCCCTGGTGGGGAAATGGTCTAGTCTATAGCCCATGAGCCAAGACGCTTCTCAACCGAAGGTCATTCTGGAGCGGACGCCCGACTATCGCGAGGGCTATGCCAATAGCGTTCAGGTGCAGAAAAGCGTGTGGGACTTTCGTCTCACATTTGGGACCGCGTATCAGGAGATAGCCGAACAGATCACCATCAATACCTTTCAAACCGTGTACCTGAGCCCACAACAAGCCAAAGCATTGTGCAGCCTGCTGGAGCAGAACCTGATTCAATATGAGCACACCTTTGGCACCATCTCGCTCGAACCCCGGCCCCCAATCATGCCTCAAGGTCCAGTCCACTAGAACGTTTTCGGAGACTCGTGTCCGTCCTTCCCGAACAGCAGACACAGGCCGCCCGCCCGCTGCCGCTCAGGCTCATCTTCCCCCTGCTCTTTGTGGGCGTCTACCTCTCGCACCTTACACTGCTACGCCTGCCTTACTACTGGGATGAGGCCGGGTACTACATTCCCGCGGCTTACGATTTCTTTCGCACCGGCGACCTCATACCCTCGACGACTCTGGCGAATGCTCACCCGCCGCTCCCCTCGCTCTACCTGGCGCTGTGGTGGAAGTCAGGGTTCACGCCGGCGGTTACCCGCACGGCTATGTGCCTGATCAGCGCTATTGCGCTACTGGCCGTGTACCGCCTGGGCATTGTGCTCAATGGCCGTACCCGGGTGGCGGCGACGGCTACTATGCTGACCGCGATTTATCCAGTCTGGTTTGCGCAAAGCACGCTGGCCCACGCGGATATGTTCGCGGCGGCCGCAAGCCTTTGGGGCCTGGTCTTCGTTTTTCCCGGCCGCCGCCACCCTCCGGCCCTGTGGGCGGCGGCGGCCTGCTTTGCGGTGGCGGCGTGGTGTAAAGAAACAGCTATTGTTACACCTGTGGCCATCGCCTTGTGGGAGTTGTATCTCTGGTTGCGCAGTAATGAACTGGATCGCCGCACGCATCTCCGCGCCGCAGTGCTGTTATTGTCGGCGCCAGCCACACTGCTGGCCTGGTATGGCTATTATCGTCACCGTACCGGATACATTTTCGGCAACCCTGAATTTCTGCGATACAATGCGACCGCCACTCTCTCGCCGCTACGCATCCTGCTGGCTGTGGTGCATCGGACTCTGCAGCTGACTGGCCACATGAACATGTTCGTGCCGGTGCTTTGCATGCTGGGGGCCATGCTCCTGGTGCCTATGAAGGAAGGCGACGGAAATCTGCGGCCGCGCATCTCCCCGGCGAACCAGGCGATTCTCTATGTCGTCCTGGTGGCCAACGTGCTCTTCTTTTCGGTGCTCGGGGGTGCTTTGCTGACCCGGTATTTGCTGCCACTCTACCCGTTGATTCTGCTCCTGTGTGTCTCTACTTTCTATCGCCGCGTGCCGTACTGGTGGGGTTTAATTCTGCTGAGTGCCGCGAGTTTTTTGATCGGACTTTTCGTCAACCCACCGTACAAGTTCGCGCCCGAAGACAACCTGAACTACGCCGATGTGATTCGGCTGCATCAACAGGCCATCCGGCAAATCGTGACCCGCTTTCCCGGGAGCACGATCCTGACCGCCTGGCCGGCTACCGATGAGCTAACAAAACCTGAGCTGGGCTACGTAAAGAAGCCGCTGGCGGTGGTGAGGATGGCGAACTTCTCTCTGCCAGAGGTACAGAAAGCTGCCGCTTCCAATCAGGATTTCAGCGTGGGCTTCGCATTCTCGACCAAATACGACCCTCCGCACCTGTGGATGAATCTCGGGTCACGCAATGAGGCCCTGGATACGCGTTTCTTCGATTTCCATCGAGACCTGCCGCCTGGCGCCATCGCTCACCTTTTACAAGGCAGCATTGTCTGGCAGGACGAACGACAAGGGGAATGGGCCGCGGTACTGCACTTCAATCGTCCCCAGGTCGCGAGCCTGAAACGATAATCCCAGAAGCGGAACCCCCAGAACTATACTGAGGGGGTGCTCCCCCGGCCTTCAATGCGCTTCCTGTTGTTGGTATTTGTCCTGTTGCTTCCGAGCGGGATGATGGCGCAAAGTCCGGCTGCGATACCGGGCCGCTTGCTTTTGGTGCTCCCCTTTGACAACCTTACCGATCAGCCGAACCTGGATTGGATCGGCGATGCTGTCCCTGAGGTTCTGAACCGGCGTCTTGCTTCAGCTGGCTTTATGCCAATCAGCCGCGACGATCGTTTGTACGCGCTCGACCATTTAGGTTTGCCCTCCACTTTTCAACCCTCGCGGGCCAGCGCCATTCGGCTTGCGCAGACACTCGACGCGGACTACGTGATTGTGGGGTCGTTTTCGGTCAGCGGCTCGCGCTTCCAGGCTAAGGCCCGGATCCTGAAAATGGATGCTCTGCACATGTCTGCTCCCCTGCAGGAAGAGGCGGATATGACGCACTTGCTCGATGTGCTGAATAGTCTCGCCTGGGGCCTGGCCAAGCAGATCGATCCGCAGTTCGCGGTAGCGCGGAGTACTTTCGTTGCCGCTGGCGCCGGGTTACGGGTGGACGCGTTTGAGAACTATACCCGCGGATTGGTGGAAACCGATCCTGCAGAACAGATCCGTCACCTGAAACAGGCGGTGCGACTGGATCCCGGCTTCTCTCCGGCACTCTTAGCCTTGGGCAAGGCGTATTTCGCCGACCAGCAATTCGAGTTGGCGGCCAATACACTGGGACGGCTGCCGCGCAATGACCCCAGCGCCCTGGAGGCCGACTTTGATCGCGGGCTGGCTTATTTTTATCTGGGCAGCTACGTCAAGGCGGAAGACGCTTTCGCCTTTGTCAGTAAGCAGTTGCCGTTGCCGGAAGTGGTCAACAACCAAGGGGTCACGGCTAGCCGCCGCGGCCAGGACGCCTCCTCCTTTTTTCAACAAGCGGTGGCCGCCGACGGCAACGATCCGGATTATCAATTCAACCTGGCCCTAGCCTTGAACCGGAAGAAAGATGTCGCGGGCGCGATGCGCGCAATCGGACAGACGTTGAAGCTTCGTCCCCAGGACACAGAAGCGCAGGCGTTCCAGGCCACGCTTCAGGGAGAGCCAGCCCGCCCCCCGGCGGCCGCCGCTCCGGCGAGCAGTCGAGTCAACGCGGCGTTCGATCCCACCGCAGCGGCCGAAACCGGGCCCCTGGAGCGGATCAAGCGGACCTTTAACGAAGCCTCCTTCCGCCAAGCTGCGTTTGAAATGGAACAGATGCAAGAAGAGCGCATGACCAACCTGCCGCCACAAAACCGGGCGGCCGGGCTAACCGCGGCGGGAATGCGCTTTTTCAACCAGGGGCTCATGCTGGAGGCGGAACGCGAGTTCCAGTCAGCGCTGCAAGCCCAGAGTGACGATGCCGACGCTCATGCCGGGTTGGCGCTGGTGCGAGAGCACGAGGGTGACACCAAGGAGGCGCGTCGCGAGGCTACCGAGTCGCTTAAAACGCAGCCCAACGTCACTGCGTACCTGGTTTTGGGGCGGCTCGATCTGCAAACGAACCAAAAGCCCGCGGCGGCAGCAGACGTAAGCAGCGCGCTCAAACTCGAGCCGCAGAACTCAGCCGCGCGTTTTCTGAAGCAACAGGTTGAAAGCAAAGGGCAACCGGTTCCGTGAACCGCTTGCTGAGTGCGCTGTTTCTGGCCTGCTGCTGTACGCTCGCAGGTCAGGCGCAACAGCCACGCGTGATCTTAATTCACCTCGATGACACCATTCAGCCCATCAGCGCCGACTACCTGGCGCGCGGCCTGGATGCGGCCGCGCAGCAACATGCCAGCGCGGTGCTGATTGAAATCAATACGCCAGGCGGCCTGCTCGATTCCATGCGGCAGATGGTAAGCAAGATTATTGCCTCGCCGGTCCCGGTCATCGTCTATGTCGCCCCCTCGGGAAGCAGGGCCGGATCGGCGGGATTTTTCCTTCTGGAAGCCGCTGATGTGGCGGCGATGGCTCCTGGCACCAACGCCGGAGCAGCGCATCCGGTGGTCGAAGGAGGCAAACTCGACGAGATCATGAAGCAGAAAGTGGAGAACGACACTGCTGCATTTCTGCGTTCCTATGTCGCTCGCCGGGGGCGCAACGTGCAGGCGTCTGAGGATGCGGTCCGATCTTCGAAGTCTTACAGTGACCAGGAAGCGCTGCAACTGAAGCTGATCGACTTGGTTGCCCCCGATGACGCAGCCTTGCTGAACACGGTGGATGGCCGTACGATCACCCGCTTCGACGGTGCCAAGGTTGTGCTGCATACTCGCGGTGCGCAGCTGGTAGCCGTCGATCCCACTCTGCGTGAAGAGATCCTGGATCGGCTCACGGACCCGAACCTGGCAGTCCTGGTGTTGGTGGTGGGCGGACTGCTGATTTACGTGGAGTTCAATACTCCCGGCACCATCATTCCTGGAACTTTGGGGACGATCATGCTGGTGCTCGGACTCTTTGCCTTGAACCTGCTGCCGGTACGGTACACGTCGGTGATGCTGCTGGCTGCGGCGTTTGCGTTGTTGATCCTGGAGGCCAAGTTCGCCACGCACGGGATTTTGGCGGCTGCGGGCATCGTCTCGCTGGTGATTGGATCTCTAACGTTGGTGGACGCGCCGATTCCCGAGCTTCGCGTCCACTTGGCCACGGCTCTGAGCACTGGCCTGGCTTTCGGGTTGATCACGGTCTTTTTATTGCGGCTTGCCCTGCGGGCTCGGCGAAGCAAGGTGCGCATGGGCGGGGATGCCATGATTGGCCTCATCGCGGTGGTTACCAAGCCGCTTTCCCCGAGCGGGCAGGTGCTGGTGAACGGCGAGCTGTGGCAGGCCGAATCCGCCACGCCGGCGGCTCTGGGCGATCAGGTTCGGGTGCGCGGGTTGCGCGATCTGACGTTATTAGTGGAGCGGGTTCCGTAGGTCAGCCGGTTGAATCTGTCCTGTACAATCTAGGAAGAGCGAGGCCCCCACCATGATGGGTATTGGCATTCCCGGCCTGATTCTTATCCTTGTTATTGCGATTTATCTGATCAACTCTGTCAAGATTCTCAGAGAGTATGAGCGCGGTGTGATTTTCCGCCTGGGGCGTGTTTTGCCTGCGCCCAAGGGCCCGGGTATCATCCTCATTTTTCGACCTTTCGATCAGATGGTACGGGTCTCCCTGCGCCAGGAAGTGCTCGAAGTTCCGCCCCAGGACATCATTACCCGGGACAATGTGACTCTAAAGGTAAATGCGGTCATTACGTTGAAGGTCATTGACCCGTCTCGCGCCGTGATCGAAGTGATGAACTACGTTTATCAGACTTCGCAGTTTTCACAGACCACGCTGCGTTCAGTGTTGGGTGAAGTGGAGTTGGACGAGCTGCTCTCGCACCGGGAAGCGCTCAACCAAAGAATCCAGAGCATCATTGACCAGCACACGGCCCCGTGGGGGGTAAAGGTGGTCAACGTCGAGGTAAAGCAGGTGGACTTGCCTGAATCGATGCTGCGCGCCATCGCTAAACAGGCCGAGGCAGAGCGCGAGAAGCGTGCAAAAGTGATCCATGCCGAGGGCGAGTTCAGCGCCGCCCAGCGGCTTGTGGATGCGGCTGCCCTACTCGCCACGCAGCCTATGACGCTGCAATTACGTTACTTACAGACTCTGACGGAAATTGGCGTAGAAAAAAACACAACTATTGTCTTCCCACTTCCGTTAGAAATGATGACACTCTTTAATAAAATGGGGGATGTACGGGAGAAACTGCCATGAGGACCCTATTCGACACGGAAGAAGAAGAGCTAGAAGGCAATGCGTCTGAGATCACGCTCAGCACCGCCTCCCTGTTGGGTATTTTCTTTGGCCTGGTATTGGTTTGCGGTGTGTTCTTTGGTTTTGGTTACTCGATGGGCCGAGGCACGGGCGCGGGAGCCCAGGCGGGTCTGCCGGCTCCGCCAAACAATGCCAGCGAAGCGGATGAGACAGCAGCACCTGAAAAAGCTCCTGCACCGGCACCTGCCCCCGCGCAGGCGGAGACGCAGGATGATAGCCAGGCGAAAGGGAAAGCGACGACACCGGTTGTTACTCCTTCCAAAGCGGACGAGGCACCCACCGAAGACGTGAAAGCTGAGGAGACACCGG
>DASRRN010000144.1:0-13851 GCA_035695685.1 Acidobacteriaceae bacterium
GGCGATCTCTCCCTTGTAGAACGCTGCCTCGCCTCGATCGGCGACCAGCGTGAGCGCACGGGCGACATCGGGATTGCGAAATATCTCTCCAGTCTCCGGGACCTTTCCACCGGGGAGAAATACGCGGCGGCTCTCGGCATTTGTCAGCAAGCCATCGTGATCACCATCCCACCACGCGCGAATGATCTCAGCCACGGGGAATCCGTGGTCGGCATAAAAAATTGCGGGTTGGAAGAGCTCACGCCAGGGCAGTTTTCCCCAGCGATCATGCAACTTGGCCCATCCGTCGACCACCCCCGGAACGGTGACGGAATCGATACCGAATTGCGGCATCGCCGTAGTGTTTTTTTCGTGAAGATGCTCGATCGTGAGAGCCTTCGGCGCCCAGCCGCTGGCGTTCAGGCCGTAGATCTTGCCTGTATTCGCCTCCCAATAAATGGCAAAGAGATCCCCGCCCATACCGTTGGAAGTGGGCTCGGTGACATTGAGTACAGCGTTAGCGGCGATTGCGGCATCCACGGCGGAGCCGCCCCGTTCCAGGATGAGCGCTCCGACTTGTGAGGCTGAAACTTGACTGGTGGCGACCATACCGTACTGCGTAGCCACGACCGACCGTCCGTAGGAACGGTCCTGGGCAAACAGATTGAATGCGGCGGATAGGAAAACGACCAACGTGACCAAGAGTCTGAGTGCGATCATGCGTGCGAAGCTCCGGAATCAAAGCGCTAGTGAATCGGCGTGTCTGCTACTACGCTATGAGCGTAACACTGGAATGGCAAGACAACAGGAGAAGCAATGCTGAATTCCTCGCGACAGAAGGACGGAATGAGCTGGCAGTGCTCGGTAGGAGCTTACGACGCAGCGTCGAGCCAAAAAATTCCCATCAGATTTGCATCCACGAATTTTCTCAGCCAGGCTTCACCGGTCATGAGATGGAAACACCCGCTTCCATGGCGCTGATTCAGGTTTGCGCGATATGATCGAAGCCGTAATGGCAGCACATAAACTCATGCTCAGCGAGTTTCCCTGGGACGAACGCCACCGTGTGGCCGGCATTGAAGATGTGCTTACTCCGGCGCTTGTCGTCTATCCGGAAATTGTGGCGTCAAATATTGCGCGGACTTTGCATCTGCTCGCAGGCGATCCGGATCGCTGGCGCCCGCACATCAAGACTGCAAAGCTGGCGTACACGCTCCGCATGCTTGTCGAGCGGTCTGTCCGGAGTTTCAAGTGCGCCACCACGCTCGAACTGCTGGTAGCTTGCGACAGCGGAGTGGCCGACATCCTTCTTGCCTACCCGGTGGTCGGCGCAAACGCACGCCGCGTGCTCGAAATAGCCAATCAGTTTCCGCGCGTCCAGATTTCAGTCCTGGTCGAGAACGAAGAGCAGCTGCGGCAATGGCGAGGCAGCTCAGTCGGTGTGTTCGTCGACATAAATCCTGGCATGAATCGAACAGGAATCGAACAGGGCCAGACCGACAAAGTGGTTCGGCTTGTCCGTGCTATTGAAGAAGCGGGTTTGCAATTCGCGGGACTGCACTACTACGACGGCCAGTACGGCGGACTCGACGAGCCCGAGCGGACCGCAGCGGCGCATGCCGGCTACGACTGTCTGCTGAAACTTGTGATTGCGATCCAGAACAGTGGGATGACTGTGCCGGAAGTCATCACCGCAGGCACGCCGACGTTCCCTTGCTCTGTCGCATACGAAGGTTTTCACGGCGCAGGATTCATCCACCGTGTTTCGCCGGGAACAATTGTCTATTGCGACGCCACAAGTCTGGCGCAACTGCCCGCTGAATACGGCTACGCGCCAGCGGCGCTGGTATTAACACGTGTGGTCAGCCGGCCACACGACGGAATCATCACTTGCGACGCCGGCCACAAAGCTGTCTCGGCCGATGCCGGCGTGCCCACGTGCGTGGTCGCCGGACATCCGGAATTGACGCCTCTCGCACCCAGCGAAGAGCATCTTCCGATGGCATGGAACCCGGCGCATCGCGAAACCAAAGTTCCGCAGGTAGGCGAAGCGCTCTTTCTCATACCGCGCCACGTCTGCCCCACGGTGAACAACTTTGATTCTGCGCTCCTCGTGCAGGACGGCCAGATCGTATCAGTAGAGAAAGTTACCGCCCGAGGACGCGAAGCGCCACTGCTGTCCAAGTTAGCAACGGCAAAGTCCTCAATGGGCTTCGCGACCACCGAGCCAGTATAGCGGCACTCCCTAGGAAAGAAATCTTGCGCCGCGGCCTCGATGGGGGGCGGACCCTTTCCTCACAAATCCGTCCGCGCTCCACTCTTCCGAGCCCACGCCATTGTGCACAAAGAACAATCCTGTCGGATCGTACTTCTTTTTCAACGCGGCTAGCCTGGGATAATTGCTTCCCCAGTAAGCTTGCTGCCAGTTCTCCTGAAAAAAATTGCTCTCCGAAACGTAGGCTCCTTCATCCGGCACGATCGCGCGCAACTCATTGACGCACTGGCGGATTTCCTGCCGAGATTTTCGTCCGGCCTCAACATCCGGCTCATGGCCGCGCACTCCGGGATATCCGCCGCCTGCATCGCCGACTATAGCCAGCGCAAATGCATTCAGCACCGCGGGGTTCGTGGCTGTATCGCGTGCCGTCTTGATTGCCTCCGGCGGCCCTCCCGCCAGCCCTTTGTTGAAATGCAACTCGATGTCTTTGTGGCGCGAACCTGCAAACAGCGCCTTCGCGAGCCGCTCCTGCGAATCATCTTCGAGCAGAGACGCAGGCATCCATAATGATTCGTATCCGTAAAGGAACCACGCCACTTGCCCCGCGTCTCCAGTCCACCACGCATTGTTGGAACTCGCTCCCGGCCGCTGGTCCAAATTAAAAACCGCTTGGTGGTTCTGCTTCCTCCACTCCACGTCCCACCAATGCCGGGCTGGCATACTGGCCAGAATCGGCTGACGCACGATTGTGTAAGCGCCCGGCGAGCGCGCCACCCAATCCAGAAAGGGTTGCCAAATCTTCTTAACCTGTTCCGTATTCAAATCGTGGCACACCATCAGCAAGTCAAGCGCATTGTCGCTGGCAATGCTCGCATGCTCGCCCCAATGATCGTTGAAAAGATGCTCACGATAAAAGCCAATGAAGTACCGAAGCAAACGCCGAAACGTCTCATCCGATGAAGCCTTCACTGTAAGAATCGCCGCGCCCCAAAATTCCGGCAGCTCGCGTACGCGCAACGTTACTTTGCTGACTGCGCCGAATGTTCCCCCTCCGCCGCCCTTCAGCGCCCAAAACAAATCTGGGTTCATACATCCATTGGCGATGCGCACCGTCCCATCTGCGGTGACGACTTCCGCCTCCAGCAATCCCGCCGCCGCGGTTCCATAATGCTTCGAAAAACTTCCGAAGCCTCCGCTCTGCACCAGGCCCGCCACGCCGACCGTAGTGCAGCCGCCGCCTTGCACATACGCGCCGCCTTTAGTTGTCACTGCGTCGTAGGCTTGCATCCATATCGCACCGGAGCCGAGCGTCACCGCGCGTTGCGGAGCATGCTTGCCCTCGCATCCCTGCGGAACAAATGTTTCTTGCATGGTGATGTCGTGCATACGCCGCGTCCATACGAGCAGCGAATCCGGCGCGTTCGAGGTTCCCTGATAACTGTGCCCGCCGCCCTTCACCACCAACCGCAAATCATTTTCCCTTGCGAAGTTCACCGCCGCCGCGATGTGATTTGCATTGCTTGCTGCCACGGCATAGACGCTGGGTCTACTGACCCACGCGTCTACCCATCCCAGCGTTTGCGTCAAGCCCGTCTGGTCTCCGATGTAATAGGGATTGTGAATATTGTTGAGCAGATTTTGGCAGGCCGTGCTTGCCGTATCTTTTATGCAAGCCTCCATCGGAAATTCCACCGAAACCAAATTTCCGTCGACCTCATCCTTCAGCCGCTTCCACGCCGCCTGCGAAGGCCAATTCGCGTCCGACGGCCGCCGGCGCCGAATTCCCGCAGCAGCGTGCGTAGCGTTCGGCAGGTCTGCAGTTCCCGGATCGCTCGCAAGATTTTTTGCGTCTCCCCATAGCTGACGCGCCCACAAAGGACCGAGCGCCGCCATTCCTGATCGTTTTAAGAATGTTCTTCTGTCCATTGAAGTAGGAAAGTTTGCCACGGCTTCCAGCTATATCACTGAACCGTTATCGGCAGCTTCTTATATTAAAGGATTCTGCTCACCGAACCATCTCCAGCTTCTATTTGGCGCTAGCTGCGCATCGGCGAGAGTGCGATACCTGAGGCTACAAAGTGCAACACTGGTGCCTGGGTAACGAGATGGATGGTCCCTGGCAGATCGGCCACATGTCGGCCACAGAATATGGATTGAAGGCGGCCGATGCAGCCCGGCAGACGCGCTATGTCGATCCGTCTCTGAAGCTGATCGCCTGCGGCTCCAGTGGTCCGTTGATGCCCACCTATCTCGAATGGGATCGTGAAGCGCTGGAGCAGTGCTACGACTACGTGGATGGTCTTTCGCTCCACCGTTATTTCGACATTGCATCACGGCTGGTCCGCAATCGCTTGTACAGGGAAGGTCCGCAAATGGATCGCCCGAACGAACGCCCTTATGCGCTGCATCGCAACGGTTATGCCGGCATGCAGCGATATGCCTCGTTTCTTTGGTCGGGCGATGTGTACTCCACGCGGGAAACGCTGTAGACTCACATTCCCGTTGCTCTCAACACCGCACTCAGCGGCATTCCGTATTGGGGTACCGACATCGGAGGGTTTGTTCCTACCCCAGAGTTTACTGCGGAGTCGCATGTGCGTTGGTTTCAGTTCGGGGCATTCTGTCCGCTCTTCCGCTGTCACGGCCGCGCCTGGAAATTGCGGGGTTGGAACACAGGAGATACCGGGCCGGCAGAAATCAATCGCTTATGACGGCGCCGCGATTCCCGATTCCACCCAGTTACACGACGCGCGTTTTGGGGTGCCGCGCGGTAGTGGCGTCCGTCAGGAACAAGAAGGGCTCACAAGTTCAGCCCATGGACTCTAACAAGGTTATTCCGCGGCTTTTCCTCGGGGCGATTCGAGAAGGCCACACGATGAAGTTAGTTCAACAAAAATAAACCCCCGATCCCGCGCGAGCGGGACCGGGAGTTTTTAGTCTTGAGTTTATTGTGGGGTGAAGTTTTGATGGAATCCCAAACTAACCACGTCCTGGAACATGGGAGTTCCGGGGGGCAGGTTGGCGGGGTTCAAGAACTGCGTATCGAAGAAATAGTTACGCGTGGGTGCGCCGTAAACGGAGCTGCAGCACTTGAAGTTGCCGGTGGCGTATTGCGAATAATACATGCTGATCAGCGATCCAGCATAGTAGACGTTGGTGCCTCCACGATCTTCCAGATAGCGAAGGAAGTTGTGCATGCCTCCGTCGGTCCCGAAGTCTTGAGCACCCCAGGCTGGCTGAGGGAACGGAACGTTCTTGCCTGCGGCGATGGCCACTCGGTAGTAGCTGTCCGTCGCGGTTCTGCCAGCGATTGCCGAGGGTGAACTGAAGCTGTTGCTGTCCTGCCAGTTGGGCGAGAGCAGCGTAACCGCGTCCGCAATAATCGAGGCTGCTGAGTGCGGAGTTGTGGCGTTCGCTCCATCGCTCGGAAAGAAAGGATCGGATGGGCCACTGTTGTAGTTTCCCCAAATGTAGACAGGCTCTTCAGAGGCGACCGTGAACCCATTGCCAGAAGTCGCGGGCGAAATGGGCTGAGGCAAGTAACTGACTCCGGCGGCAGTCATGCCGCCGTCCACGAGTCGCAGTACGTGGCGTGGCCCGGTTACCAAATTCCAGGTCGCCGTCGTTGGCCCAGAGATCCCCGCGGTCGTGCCTGGAATGTAGTACGCCTGCGACATACCCGACGCCCCTACAGCCAAGCCAAATCCGGCGCCTAGATATTTTGCTCCGAACGTATCGAGAATGCCGTTGCCATCTACGTCTTCGGGCGAGAAGGAGTAGTAGGTCGCTGCTTCCAGCGCGTTATCGGGAACTCCGGTGCTTGACCCCGAGTTGACAACGTCCTCCAGACCGGAGATTCCAACGAAGCCGTTGTAGAAGCCTGTCCGGTTGGCATCGGGATCCGGTTGCATGCCGCGATGATCCGAGAAGTACAGAATGTAGCCGTTCTGGTTTGTATTATTTACCAGGTGCCCGCTGCCTGCAGAATATGGAGTGCCGGCCTTGGATTGCAGCCAAAGCCAAAGGTTACCCACATCCAACTCGACCGCGTTCATCACGCCTTCGGGACTGACGTTGGTTGCCGTGCCACCACTTCGAGTGTCGCGTGGCTCGCCCTCCCGTGAATCATAAAAATTGATCGGAATCCAGTTGTATTGGGTCGTGCCGGAGGCGGGTGTTTCATAGCCGCTGGTTGCAGCCTTGCCACTTTGCAGCTCTTGAAGAATCAGGATGGCGGGACTGATCTGGTTTGCGCCTGCGGGAGCAGCACCGGTGCTGGAATAGGGAACACTCGGCGAGACGCCATACAGACGGCCGAAGCCGTATCCCAGCCATTCTTGTGTTACCCCAATCCACTGGTTGGCAGCATTCAGGTATTCCACGCGCAGCCATACACTTTGGCACGGGGTCGTCCAAGTGACTTGTCCAAGCAGGGGCCATGGCGTACCGCAACCAGTGGGCTTGATAAAGCTTCCCGTCGCACTCTTGCCCATGCCGTAGTACATGTAGTCAGTATTGGGCGTTCCTGAGAGTCGGAAGTAGGCGGTCGAAGGCACGCCCAGCTGGACGTCGTTCGGGTCGAGTACGCCGGCGCTGCGTTCCGGGTGAAGTTGTGAAATATCGTCAGCCAGCAGAATACGGATCTCAGCCTCGCTATAGAGACGCGAATTTGACAGAAGCGTAGTGTCAGAAGCCTGCGGTCTCCTGATGATATCGATGGCGCCAATCTGAGAAGAATTCACAAAAGGCAACTGCAGGCTCGTGGCGCCGGTGAGTCCATTGATTACGAAGTTGTGAAATGTTCCCGTGGAGATTCCAGTCCAACCAGGATTGGCCGCGCCAGCTCCGGTTGGAATGCCGCCGGACCAACTCCCGGACGTGAGCTGCGGACAGTTAGCTGCCGGACCAGTTCCCGGCGCAGCCGGACAACCCCCGGCAGCGCTGGGTGCATAAACGCTGCCACCGTATCCAGAGGAAGTGAGGTGACCATTTTCTAGACGGTCCAGAACGATATTGCCTACGGCGGCAATTTTGTCCGTGAAAGTTAATGCCGCGCCCGAAGCCAGAAACAAGTTGCCATTGGTGTGAACCCGGCCGCCGAAATTGAAGTTGGGACCGGCAAAATAGTCACAGTCGCCGTCGCAAAAGACACCAAACTCAAAGGCTGGAAGCAGAGCAACTTCAACCGTGCGCGTAAGATTTACGGAAGCTCCAGTGGGCGTAATCGCGGCATTGCTGGTGGCCTCACCCGCGGTAGAGGCGCGGGTTGCAGTGACTTGCAGGTTGAAGGGGATCAGGGACGCGACCATGCCTTGATCAGGCCCTGATCCGACAATGTCCCACGCGCCGCAGGGATTAGGAAGATTGGGACAAGGCTGGCCGTTCGTCTGGGTGGATGGCCAGGTGATAGATTCCACATAATTCATGCTGGTGATGTTTGAGCCGGTCACAGCGGTGGGATAATTTGCCGGGCTTGCCAATGCCGTGATAGCCGCCGCCGTGGGGGTTTGCGAGGATTGATAGAGCTGGGAGATTTGGGCGGTCAGGTTTTCGATGCCAGACTCCGCGCCATAGTAGGCCAGGTTACCTTCCAGATCGTTGCCTCCCATGCGCTGCTCATTGTTTACCAGGTACAGAAGGCCTACAGCCATGGCGGATAACAACAGGGTCAGCAAGAGCGCTGCTATGAGCGTGAATCCCCGCGAATCTCGTCTCCTCTTATTCATGTCTTCCTCTCCCAGCCGCGAACAAATCGACCTACACACGCCAATCATTGGCACACCGTACTGTTTGAACTGTAGGAATTGCAGAAACTCATGTTTCCAGTGCTGGTGGAACTCGCCAAATACATGCTCTGAGTTTTGCTTCCTTCCGAGAGCGAACTCTGGCCCATGACCCATATGTTGACCTTTTGAATCAGGGCTGGGGAAAGTCCAGCGACAACGGGATTCGACTGATTCGCGCTCATGGTGCCACCTGTTGAATTAATTACGTCGAAGGTGAACTGCAGGTTGATGATGTTGTCGGCCACGGGAACTGCGTTCAGGCCGTTCACCTGGCGCATCAGCCGCGGCGTCTGCACAGTTCCGCCCGCCGGAGGGACCTGCAAGAAATAGGTAACCGCATTGAGGCGGCAAACAGTAATGGTAGTACCCGCAACGTAGGCCGCCGCGACCGCAGCGAGACTATTGGCCCCGGTCTGATTAAAGTTAAGCGGGTCGGCAGTAGCAAAATTAATTTGTGTGTTGCTGGGAAGGCCTGTGATCTCTGCTACGGCCGCTGCCGTTTGCGCGTCGCTCGTACCTCCGCTGCCTTTGCCATTCCCCGGAGTGCTCACCAGAAACAGCATCAAGTCTCCAACGTTGAGCCCGCCAGGCGCCAGGATATTGTTTGGAGTGACGGCCGCGTTCACTACGCCGATGTTTACCTGAGTCGTGCTGGGAAACGTGAAGGTGAAGTTGGTAAGTGGAAAGTTATAATCGCAGTAGATGGAAGTAACGCTGTCGTTCACCGCTGCAGGAGCACTCGTGATGACGGCTCCGTTCTCGACGCCATTGCCGAAGCCGGGCAGAATGCCATACATGAAGTTGCCGTTGGGGTACGTGTCGCCAGCTACGTAGCAGGTGCCAGTCTGATTGCAGGCAACTTTGGAATTGCCGCTCGTAGTCGCCAGCTGCAGGCCCCCAGAGGGTAAGCCTGCGCCGGCCATGCTGAGATCCTTGGTCATCAATTCGATCGCGGCGCGCATGTTCTGCTGGGTTTCAGCGCGCTGCGTAACCATGAATGTGGCGTTCATTCCCTGGCGGAAAAGGCTCGTCATGGCTAGGATCCCGATTAAGCCAATGGAGGCGGCAACCATCAATTCCAGAAGGCTGAATCCGCGTTGCGAGTTTGCGATGGGAATCTTCATAATCTGTTCGTGTCTTCCGCCTTAGTGGTAGCTGGAAATTAACCCGTTCACCGTGTAGGTGCGTGCGGGCCATCCCGGCTTCACGTAGGAAACCGAGATCGTCACTGCGATAAGATTTAGATTCGTACTGACCACGCCGTTAATCGTCTGCAGCACCGGATTGAAGGTGATGGTGCGCCGGAAGTTGCCCAGGCCTTGGGTTACGTCATCGGCGGTGCCGAGAATGCCATCAGGTCCGGGCAAAACCAGGCATTCCACTCCGCCGGGGCAAGCTGCGCCAGTGTCAGGCGCGGTGCAGGCAACATCGTCCGCAGTGCCCACAAGTCCGTCGGGTCCAGCGCAAAGTAGTTGCTGTGCTCCGCTCTTGAAGACTCCGCCGTTGGCGATGTTATTGATCGACGAGAAAGGAAGCTGCTGGCTGTTACGAGCCGTATAGATGCTTTCCATGGCATCCAGCGCTTTGTGACGTGCGATCAGGTCCTCCTGCGCCGAAGCCGTGGCGCTGATGGCTGTTGCGAAGCTAGCCATTACGGCGAGCAGGCCGATCGTCATCACGAAAATTGCAATCATGACTTCGATCAGCGTGAAACCGCCTTCCGCAGAACCCTTCCTGGCGAATTGTTTTCTCTTAATCATTGTTGTACCCAGGCACCCACACCGGCCGTCTGACCCAATCGCCAGCCGCGAATTCTTCCGGTCGCTCCCCACACGGTGATGGCACGCGAGCTGACATACATGTTGTCGCCGGGGCGAGTCAGGTAAACGACGCCGCTGTTGTAAGTACCACTGTTGCCGACTACGAAGGCTTGCGAAGAGCCGTCGGGCATGAATATGACGTAGTTGAGCGGCTCACCGGCCAGGCCCTGTCCGAAATCAATGGCATTGACGCCGGCACCGAAACCGTCCGGCGCGTTGGCGGGGAATCCCGCCTGCACCGCGAAACTCACATCCGCAGGTATCGAATAGGTGATCACTTGCTGTATCGGTTGTGCTATTCCCCCAACCGGTCCGGGCTGATACTGGACTTGGATGGTGCCCGCGGGGAACCCAGCAGGATTGAAATTGACGAAGTATTCGTGGCTTTGAGTGATCGCGAGGTTTCGTGTATTCCGCAATGCCATCAAGGTAGTGTCGTAACCCGAGTTGATGTCCGCCTGACTCAGTAGCGGGCGGAAAGCAATAAAGCCGACACCGGCCAAAACCAGACCAATGCTGACGGTGATCATCAACTCCAGAAGCGAAAACCCGCTGTTCTTTCGCGATACCATAGGCTTCTTTCGGCGCTGACCGCTCGAGAAAAGTGCAACCGTTCGCAAAGCAGACTGGTCGCATCTCGATATGGCTAGTCGATCTTCATACTAGGGAGGGGTGGTGGCAGCGTCAAAGCACTACGGTGTAACGCGACAGCATTGGTCTTTTGTAATCACCATGGTGACTCATGTCACCCCCTTAAGGCTGCGACAGTTAGCTGACTGGCGATGAACCGCGGTGGCTTTTGCAATGACTCCGGTAACTTGTCGGATGAACCGCAGTGACCCTACGATGCATGCAGGTATGACTCTCTCATCGCTCCTGGTTTGCGCGGACGAAGCTTCAGTCGAGGTGCTGAATCGTGTGCTCGAGGAACTCGGCGTCCAGGTGGAGTTGTGTGTAGAAGTTGCTCGTGCTGCCGTAAGACTGGCGCAGCAGCGCTTCGATCTGATCATTCTGGATTGCCCAACCCAGGCGGACGTCACTTCCTTGTTGCATGAGAGCCGCTCTTCGCGGCTGAACGATGCCAGTTTGGCGGTTGCCGTAGTGTCCGGCCAGGAGAACATCCGCGAGATATTTTCTCTTGGTGTGAACTTCGTGCTGTACAAACCGGTTTCCTACGAGCGCGCTTTGAGCAGCTTGCGCGCGGCGCAGAGCGTGTTGTACCGCGATAAGCGCCGAAAAACACGGGCTCCGGTGCATACGCATGCCACCATCGATTACGCGGGCGGCGAACAGGCCAAAGCAACCCTGGTGAATCTGGCGGAAGAAGGCATGGCGGTGAATTTCGGCAAGCGGTTGCCGCCAACCTGCAAAGTTTATTTCCAATTTCAATTGCCGGGACAGACGGCAAATGTTCGACTCTCCGGTCAGGTGGTTTGGCAGGACTGGAATGGACGCGCTGGAATTCAGTTTGTGGATGTGCCACAGACCTCGCGGCGGGTTCTGCAAGAGTGGCTGAAAATGAATACGCAGGATGCAGCAAAAGGGCAATCTGCTTCCGAGAAATTAAAGGTGGAGCCCTCCATTCGTCCTGACGAAGATGGTGTGCTGGCGAACGCGCGCGGCAAAAAGCAGGAGGTCACGGGAAGCGATGGAGAAGCGGCTGCGCGTCTGCGTGACGGGACGGACAATCGCCGCGGGCAAACCCGTTATGCCTGCCGACTGGGAGCCGAGGTTTACCAGAAGGGAAGTTCGGTGCGGCACTATTGCCATCTGAGCGACCTGAGTCCGGGAGGTTGTTATCTCGAAATGCCACTGGCTTTCGCCCCAGACACCATAGTTGAGATTGTGGTGCGAACTTATGAGATAAAATTGCGCCTGAGTGGGGTCGTGAAAGCTTCTCATCCCAGCTATGGGATGGGAGTGTTGTTTCATCTGAACACCAAAGATGAACGGCGCGGCGTGCAGCAGTTGATTGATTTTGTGGCGGCCACGGCACAGAATTCTTAAATCCCCCCTAACTGCGAAACCGCTGTTCGTTGCTTTTGGTTGTGAGTCCTTCGGCAAAATCATTGATCTGATGGCGGCACGTGATACACATTTGGCCAGTGCGCCTTGCTTGGGGCTCCGCTCTGAGTCTTTTTCTCTCCGCCCGTAATGTTTTGAAATCTTCGAGTAACAGGGCAATAAGCCGGTACACACCTTCGCCTATGAGTGTCTCGTTGTTTGAGCTTCGGCCATCTCTGGCAGAAGCGAGTTCCTGCCGTCCCCAGGGAAAAAACCGTACGAGGTATACGGTGAAGCCACGCTCCGCCAAACACACTGTAGTAAGGCATAGGGTTAGGTCACTCCCGGAAAGACCAACAGCCGGCTGATCCAAGGCATCTGATTTTCGGACAGAAAGCAGTCCAAAACATTTCGCTGCTATCAGGAGTTCCCCTCCCCAACCATTCAGAAGTAAGAGGAAAAGATTATGAAAACAAATCCAAGATTCCTTGCCCCCTTCGTCATCGCATTAAGCGCATTGGCACTCGCCCAGGACGCCACCAATCCTTTTGTCAATACAGGCTCGCAGAGTTCGCCGGTTGCGTATCTATACGTATCCAGCTCGCCGAGCAGCGGTAAATGGCAAATCAACGCATACTCGGCAAGTTCGAGCGGAAAGTTGACCCCCATTGTGGGCTCGCCCTTTTCCGCCAAAGGTGGTGAGATGGCCCTGACCAGCAAGTGGTTCTTCACCACCAACGGCATCGACATTTATACCTCTTCCATTTCCTCGACCGGTGCACTGAAGCCCGTGTCCTCGATCAATGCCCAGAAATTCAACTCGTGCGACTGCGGCGGACCCGCCACACTGTTCCTCGACCATACCGGTGCAACGCTCTATGACTGGGATTACAACGCTGATGGTGGTTTGAACAATGCCTATCAGTCGTTCGACGTCGACCATGACACCGGCAAGCTAAGCTATACGGGAGCTACCTCGGTGAGCGCGGGGTTTTATGGCTCCCTCAGCTTCGTTGCGAATAATGAGTATGCATACGGAGGTTCGTGCTATCACGGCGACCCGGATCTTTATGGATTCAGCCGCAGCACCGCTGGAACACTAACCGATCTGAATCTTAGTCCGCCGATCCCGGCCACGGCTCCGGACAAAGGTGCCTACTGTCCCGGTTCAGTTGCCGCAAACCCGACGAACCAGATTGCGGTTCCGCTCACTCCGGATAATGACATGGCGATTGATGGGCCCACGCAGCTCGGCGTCTTCACGGCTGGCAGCTCAGGCAACCTGACGACCACCAGCACTTACAAGAACATGCCGGCTACGAATGTGGGCTCCCTCAGCGACGTGTGGGCGTCGCCTTCAGGCCTGCTGCTGGCAGTTGCCGGCGAGAACGGACTGGAGGTCTTCCACTACAATGGCGCCAAGCCGATCACGAAATATACCGGCCTGTTGACCACTGACAATATCGTGCAGGTTTTTTGGGATAGCGACAACCATCTCTACGCGCTCGCCGCGCCATCCAACCAGCTTCTCGTGTTTACGGTGACGCCGACGAGCTTTAGCCGAGCTCCGGGCTCGCCTTATACGATCGCAAATCCCGCGGCCCTGGCTGTTTTGCCGCAGTAGCAGTGTGACCGGGCGGCGGCGGCGACTACTGCCGCCCGGTATGCAGGACATCTCCCCGGCTCCGGGTTTTTGCTCGGATTGACTAAGCCCTACAGATCGCGAAGTGCGCGATTCCCGCTCCTCCACTCCTTCTGAGTGTTACTTCGCTTTCGAATTCTCGCTTTTCAGGATGAACGCCGCGACGTTATCGTGGATAGCCTTCAATGACGCCTGGTGGGCATAGACCATGTGCCCGGACTCGTAAAATTGGAATTCGATATTTTTCTGTAGATCAGCCGGAATCGGCAGGTGTTGCATTTCGTAGACGCCCTGGTAGAAGGGAGTGGCAAGGTCGAAATAACCGGCGTTCAAAAGGACCTTCAAAGTTGGGTTGTACTTCATTGCGATGGCCAGGTCGAGCATGACATTTGCCGCCATCGG
>DASRRN010000145.1:0-6427 GCA_035695685.1 Acidobacteriaceae bacterium
GCGATCAGGCTCGGCGCGTCGACCTGGTTCGAGTACCTGGTGAAGAGATACCAGCTTAGGGAGGTGCGCGAGATACCGGCGACTTACAGCGTCGCCAACTTTCTCCGGGACCCTGGGTATATTCAACAGATTTTTGTCACCTCCGAGCCTTTCTTCGCCCGCCAGGCTGGGGTACCGGTACGCACCTTGCTGATCAGCGAAGCGGGATACAACCCTTACCGTGTGGTCGCAACCTCGCGCTCGTTTCTGCAACAGCATCCGGAGATCGTGGATAAGTTTGTGCGTGCATCGCTGCGCGGGTGGCGGGATTATCTGGTTCATCCGGATGACATTAATGCGGCGATCGCCAAGCTCAATCCTGCGATGAGCGTGGCACAGATGAAGTTCAGCTACGAGGCTCTCCGCGATCAACACTTCATCGCGGGCGACGCAGGCAATGGGGCTGACCTGGGCCGGTTCGATGCGGCACGTTGGACAAGCATGTACCAGCAGTTGCTGGATCTGAAGGTGATCCAGCAACCGTTCGACCCGGCCATTGCCTACACCATGCGATTCATGCCCAAAGGGAGCTAGGGATGCCCTGGGTGCGCTCTCGTACTGGTTCATCGTGAAGGACCGGATCGAAGCAGCCATCTGAAGCCTGTGCTTCAATGCCGGTTGGTTGCGAGGAACATGTCTTTCTTAACGTAAATCCGATAGGCCTTCTCCCCTGACTCAGTAGGAGGAAATTTACGATCGTCATACAGCACGTACTCGTCGGCGAGCACTTGCTGGAAGAGAGGCCACGAGGCGAGCTTGGCATAACCTCCGCCATAGGGAAATAATCCGGTGCCAACCACAACCACCTGAGGCGTGTTGCTTTGAAACTGCCCCCAGAATCGCCGGCGCAAATCGCGGATGACTTGCTGCTGGGCCGATCCAAAGATCAGGTAGTCGTAGAAGAGGCCCGTGGACTGCACCAGCCGCATGCGGTACAGGGCGGAGTCGCAATCTGCCGGCACATCGATGCACTGCACATGACCTGAGAGCCGGCGGCCTCCCAGGTGGTTTAGATCAGCCGTAAGAGAATCCGAAAATTTAGGGTCCCATACCTTGTGGACGGCCTCCCTCACGTAGAGAGCCGCAACGATCATGGCGAAGCCGACTCCGGCAATAGCGAACGTACGAACCATGCGCCGGGCCCGCAGGGCAGTGATGATTTGCAGCCCGGCCCACAGAAGCAGGAATGCCATCATGGGGTAGCGATGATAGGCAAAGCCCTTCCCTTGACCGAAATAGGATGCGAAACCAAATAGAATTCCTAGGAACAGCAATTTGCCTTCCCAGTTCCACCAATCCCGCTTCATCACTGCAATCGTCATTGCGATCAAAGCCAGGGTCTTTATCGACGGTGTGGCCATCAGCGCCAGCAGCCTCGACACCGGCACACGTCCCAGGGTCTCGTAAAACGGCAGTTCTACACGCAGGAGATACCAGAAGGAGCCCAGGGCGTGTTTGGAAAACAGAAAGGCGTAAACGATCGCAAGCGGAGCCACAAAACCGAGCAGCGCATAAAGCACAGGCTTCCCTACCGGCTCGCCCGCCCGTTTCCACTGAATCGCTGCTAATACCAAGAGGACTAAGGCGAAAGGCCAGGGTGTCGGCTTGATCGTGCCTGCCATCCCGGCGCACAGCCCGAAAGCAAACATCGGCCACTTGCGGCGGCTGCGAAAACACTCGAAGAGAAAGGCGTACGCGCACAAAAGCAGCACGGCGATAATGAAGTCCCGCTGGCCGGCCTGCCCGGCGCCATCCCTGCCATGGAAGAGGATAAAGAGGGTCGCACCAAAGACCCCGGCCAGCCAATCGTAAGGCCACGCGATGGCGATCATTGCCCAGGCAGCGATCCCCATAAGACTAAAGTCAAAGACGCGCCATGCCGCTGAACCTGCGCCAAGCGAATGCATCACGCTCCAGTTCACGAGATAGGTGCCCGGCATGTTGATCTCGAAAAGGTCGCGATAAGGCGCCATGCCGTGATCCATCAGAAAACAGAGGTAGTTCAACTGCGCAGGGTCGTTGACCTGCTTCCAATGCGCTGTGCGGATACCAAACACGGCGACGCAGATGACGAAGTACAAGCAAATCAATATCCTGGGGCGCGAGAAAATGTGGCCAAGATTGAGGATCTTGCCCTGACTGGAGGGATTGCGAAAAGACGGAACAGCGAAAGCGTTTTTACCATCAATCATTGCACTGTTGACCGGCCAGGTTGGCGTTATGCCTTCGTATTTCGGAGGGATGCCTTGCACGATGAAACAGCCCCTGATTTTTGCCAGAGCCGTCAACATTGGTTGACGCGGGTTTAATGGAATTTGGTTACCTGAAAGGGAGAGTTTTTTCTTGCTCCATTGCGGGCGCGCGGGGCAAGCAGCCCAAACTCTGCTCAGAGTATCAACGGCTGGTTTTTGGGGGCTGGTTTTTGGGGGCTGGTTTTTGGGGGAAATCAGATTCTTACTGGACCAAGAAGGTGCCAATGGATCGAAAACCAGGAAAGCATCAAACAGGCAGCGGCAACCAGCGAATACTTCACCCTGGTAATCCGGCGCAAACGGGCGCGGCTCCAGACGCGAATGGCGGAGAAGATCGCGAACAGGCTTAACCCAAGCGCCAGGGCGGTCACGAAATTCATCAGCACCAGATATTTTTCCCAGGCAGAAGTGGGAGGCATGGCGTCGCTGCCACCAAGCGTCACCAGAACGATGCCCAACGCAGAAAAAAGAATGATCCAGACCAGCGATGCCACCTGTGTGGTCCACGGCAACCAGCGAGTCCCCGGCTGTGGCGCAGGCAGAGGTCTGTGGCCCATGAACACTCGCCGGCCCTGGCGAATGAGGGGCGAAACCACCACTGCCAGCAAAACCAGCAAGCTGGCCGCGACCGCGGTCAATACCGGACCCTTGTGTTCATACCAGGGAATCCGCTGCAATTGAACTCCAGGGAAATCATAGGCAAGACGCACGATCTTTTGCGCCGGGTCACGAATGGCGAAGATTCTCCGTTGGCCGTCGATCTCCTGCCAAAGGTCTTTGCCGATCGGCTTCCACTTGATGGGATGATCACGGAGATCCTTGATGTCGCCTAAGTGAAGAGCGCCCTGCTTGTCGACAGTTGCCATCCTTTGCGAGAGGAGCGCGAGCAGCTTCAGCCTGTTACTGTCTTCTCTCCTGGTTGATTGGTAGATCCCCTCTATGGCAGTCAATTCCTTCCGCGGCAGGCTAACAAAGGGTAGCGTGACATGGCCGGGGAAATAACGATCGGTGAACATATCGATCATCTCTGGCCGTGTTTTTTCTCCACCACCGGCAGAGTTATACGAAATGAACAGCATCAATTTCCTTGAAGGTTCGAGCATGAAGAGGCTGTGGAAAGCGACCAGGTCGCCTTCGTGGCCGATCCAGTGCAGATCATTCCGCCAGGTCTCATAGAAGCCCATACATATCGGTGGCATTCGATCGCTGGAGCGAAACTGCGGAGTCCACATGGCCTGCAGGGTTTCTGGCTTGAGGATGCGATTCCCGTCAAGCTCCCCTCCATTGAGCAGGGCTTGAGCGAAGCGGCCCATGTCTGCGGCGGTCGATGAAATTCCGCCCGCCGGCACCGGGTTAAAGATCTCAAAGCCAATCGGAGGCTTCTCCGTATCCGTAGGGTAACCTTCCGACGGTAACCTGCGCAGCGGAGTAGGAGGAGGCTGGTAGAAAGTGGAGTGCACCATCTTGAGCGGCAGAAAAACATTTTGCTCGACATACTGCTCGAACGGCTGCCCGCTCACGCGTTGCACGATGTAACCGGCGATTCCCACCCCATAATTGGAGTAGGCCGGAATGGTACCGGGCGCAAATAGCCTTTCCGGCTGGTTGCGCATGAGAAAGTCGCGCAGGGTTACGGCCTGCTTCGGATTCGTAACAATGACGTCGCGGGTTTCTTCTTCAAATCCGCCGGTGTGCGTCATCAGGTTGCGCAAGGTGATGGGCCTGGAAAACGCCGGCCGAATCTGGAAATCGAGATAGCGATTCACATCAGTATCCAGGTCGAGCTTTCCCTGCTCCACCAGCTGCATCACGGAAGTCCAGGTAAATAGCTTGGAAATCGACGCCAGCCGGAAGATGGTGGCCGCAGGATCGACCGGTTTCCTGGTTTTCAGATCTGCATATCCATAACCCTTCTGCAGCAGCACCTGGCCATTCTGCATCACCAGCACCGAAGCCCCGGCTACATCGGAACGTTCCAGTTGCAGGGGGAGGATTCCATCGAAAAACGACTCCAGGTCAGAGGCTTCGAGGGCGTGCCGTACCGGAATACCAGTTTTTGCGTCGGCTTGCTGGCTTTGAGCAACTGGGGCTACGGGCGGCACAGATACTTGTGCCTGGGCAAAGAAAGGCAGTAGGAACAGCAGACAGGCAGCACCAGATCCGTGCATTCCGCAGACTCCGAGAGCTAGAGTAGCGAGGATTCTAGCAGGGAGGGTAGGCGCCCAGACCGCGCAGCGGTAACCAGGGGCACACCTGTCTAACCAGGCAAGACATGCTAGTGTTTTCTTGCATGGTTACAGCACGACAGAACGGAAAGCGCGACGCCAGGACCCAGGGTCCCTCGCGCTCGGCGGAAGGCGATGGGGTTCGCCCGGTTGCGGTGGCCACCTCCTCGTACGTGAATATTATCGAGGCGCTGCTGGAGAACGGGTCGATGTCCCGTTCCGAACTGGCAACCTCCACTGGGCTCAGCCGATCGGCATTGACGGAGATGAGCCGGGTTCTGATTCAACATCAGTTTGTTGAGGAATCCCCCTCCGTCATCGACAAGCAGCGGAAGGGGCGGCCCTCCATCATGCTCTCGTTGAACGCCAGATACGGATACTTCGTGGGTGTGGGCCTCACCGAAGATCCTCCCCTGATGGCGTTGACAGATTGCCATGGAAACGTCCTGGCGGAGCACCAGATCGGACTAACGATGGAGCCGGAAGCGGTTGCCCAGGCGATCGCCCGGGGCATTCCTCATCTCACCCGGGCCTCGAACATTTCGCGGGAGAAGGTACTGGGCATCGGGGTCGCGCTCTCCGGGCATGTCAACCACGCCCAGGGGATGTGCCTGCATTCGAACCTGCTCGGCTGGCACAATGTGCCTATCGCCAGGATCGTCGAGCGCGTGGCCGGAATGCCCACGTATATCGATAACGACGCCCACGCGGTGGCCCTGGGACAGAAGCTCTTTGGCCTGGCACGGGAACTCAAGAGCTTCATGGTCATTATGCTGGGCAAGAAGATCGGCGGCGGCAGCTACATGCAAGGGCGGCTATATCGCGGGCACACCGGAGCGGCGGGTGAGATTGGTCACTGCGTCGTGGCCCCCGGAGGTCCACGTTGTGAATGTGGCAAAGAGGGCTGCGTGGATGTGTTCGCCTCGAGCTCTGCACTGTTGCGGCGGGCCGCCGAGCTCGATCTGCAGGTGGAGGAAATCGGTGAGCTTGAGGCACTCGCGGCGAAGGGAGAGGTGAAGGCGATCGAATTGCTTCGTTACGCCGGCTCCGCCCTCGGCATCGCGGTAGCGAACTCCATACAGATGAACAATCCCGAGCTGGTGCTCTTTGCCGATCTGGTTGGCTTCGGCAATGGGGTTTTCACCACCAGCGCCCGGCAGGCGATCGAAAACAACATCATGCCGCATCTGCTTTCGACCACGCGACTTGAATTTCGTTCGGTGGAAACGGACTTTATGGTGCGGGGAGCGGCCAGTATCGCCGCGCATCAGTTTCTGATCGAGCGGGCGGGCTAACGATGAGGGGGCTGCGGAAAGGTCTCTGGACGAAGGGCACGGCTTTACCGGCTGCGGAAAAGTGCTTTGTACGAAGGGCACGGCTTCAGCCGTGCCGTACAAGAATCGAATTGGTGAGGGCTTTAGCCCCTGGGGCACGCTTTTTTGTCGTTCCTCGCGCGCTCAGTCGCTTGGAAACGGCAGCAAAAGCCGTACCTCAGCGGCTAAAGCCGCGCATAACTGAGTAGTTTACGGCACGGCTGAAGGCCGTTCCCTTCGTAGAGCGATTTTTTCCGCAGCCTGTTTAGCCGTGCCCGTCGTCCAGAGACTTCTTCCTCGGCTGTGACCAAAGGACAAGGGGGCAAGGATCAAGCATGGGTGTGGATACAAGAATGGATTCTCTGCGATCACGGCTGAATTACGAGCCGCAAGAGCTGGGCTTCGGAACCAGCGGCCGTCGCGGCAAGGTAGTGGACCTGACGCAGCTGGAAGTCTACCTGAACGCGCTGGCGGAGCTCGACTACCTGCAGTCACTGAGCCCCGCGGAGGGCGGTATCCGACCGGGCGATCCATTTTATTTCGCCTTCGATCTGCGCCCGAGCTCGAGCCAACTTGTCAGCCAGGAGCAGGGACGGGG
>DASRRN010000146.1:0-4734 GCA_035695685.1 Acidobacteriaceae bacterium
GGAACGGGAGGCGTTGAAACGCCGCGAGCAGGAGGTGGCACGGGAGAAGAGCCGGCTGGAGAGCGAGGGCCTCAAGGAGTGGCGGGCCAAAGTACGAGACCTGGAACAGCAACTGCAGTCGTTACTGAAAGACTTTACCTACCAGATCCGGGAGACGGTGCGGGCGATCGACGATCGGGCGGCACAACAGAAGCTCTCCAAAGAAGCAGAGCGACGCATGGCGCGCCTGCGACGGGAATTCAGCGAGCAATTTAACGCTGTGGTGGTTGCGCAACACAGCGGGGCCGACCGGGGAGACAGCCACGCACAGCCACACATGGTGCGGCATGTGTCCATTGGGGACACGGTGAAACTGAAGTCGCTGGGCAAGACTGGGGTAGTGCAGCGCCAAGTGGATGGCAATGCTTTCGAGGTAGCGGTGGGACCGATGAAAATGCGGGTGGCGCGCGACGACATCGCGGAAGTGATCGCTGCACGGGAGAGCCGCGCGGTGAGCCCATTGGAGGCGGCACGCGGGAGGGGAGTCACGGTTTCGATTGCTCACCCGGAAGAGATGGTTCGTCCGGAGCTCAACGTGATTGGACGCACGGTGGAAGAGGCTACCGGTGAGGTGGAGCAGTATCTGGACCGCGCCTTCCTGGCTGGGCTGCCACGAGTGCGGATCGTGCACGGGATGGGTATGGGGGTGTTGCGCAAGGCGCTGCGGGCGCTGATGGAGCGGCATCCGCATGTGGCGCTGGTGGCCGAGGCCAGTCCCAATGAGGGCGGAGCCGGCGCCACGGTGGTGGATTTGCGGGTTTAGTGAAGGCGCCTGGGGCTAAACAGAGCTTAGCCTGGATTTCTCACAGACCTGCCTCTCTCTACCCGCAACAAATGAAGGGTGCCCCATATCTGCCCGGTTTTGGCAGATGTGGGATTCCACGGACCTCAACCGCCGACTGTGCAGGGTGTAGAGGATCATGGACCTCGGGATCCGTTGCAGTAGAGAAGTGGCCGGTCTAGCGCAGTGGAATCCCACATCTGCCAAAATCGGGCAGATATGGGGCACCCTTCACTTGTTTACGGTTAGAGATCTCGCGATGGAAATTATCGGTTGTCGCGAAATCTATGAGAAATTCAGGCTAGGGCACCTCGAGGCTTAAAAGTTTCCTCGGTCGTCTCAGGTTGTCCATCGCGGGGCGGTCATTGGCCGTCGTCGAAGTGAAAAAAGAGATTGTTGAGCGATTCGGAAAGGGTGGGGTGAGCAAAGACTCCATCGCGGAGCACGGTGTATTTCATATGGCCCATCATCGCCATCTCCAGAACCGTCATGACTTCCCCGCCCTCGATCCCGAGCACGGTGGCGCCTAAGATTTCTTCGGTCTCGGCATCAACAATGGCCTTCATCAAGCCGCGCGTTTCGTCCATTTCGAGGGCTCGCGCTACCGAGGTCATCGGCATCCTGGCTACACGAAATTTCTTCCCACTTTTTTGTGCTTCCTTTTCCGTCATGCCGACCCGTCCCAGTTGCGGGTCCATGAAGACGGTATAAGGGACCATGCGGTCGCGCACCGTTCGCCGGCCGCCATCGAGCAAGTTTGCCTTGAGAATGCGGTAATCGTCGTAGGAAATGTGGGTGAACTGCGGCCCCCCTTTTACATCGCCGATCACATAAATGCCGGGTGCCGAGGTCTCCAGCCGCTCGTTGGCGCGAATAAAGCCGTGTTCATCCGTCTCGATGCCGGCAGCGCCAGGTTTGAGTGCGGCGGTGTTGGGAACGCGGCCGGTCGCGAGCAGCAGATCGGTTCCTTCGATCGTCTGCGTCTTGCCTTCGACCGCAGCCGTCAGGGTGATGACGCCGTTGGCCAGCGCGACCCGCTGGGTGTGAGCATTGAGCAGGACTTCTATGCCATCCTGGCGCAGGATTTTCGTTACCTCGGCGGCCACGTCCTGGTCTTCTTCCTTGAGAAGCTGGGGCCCCGATTGGATCACCGTCACCTTGCTGCCGAAGCGGCGAAACATCTGGCAGAACTCCACGCCGATATAGCCGCCGCCCACGATCAGCAGTTGCTGCGGCACACGGTCCAACTCCATGATGCTTTCGTTGTCGAAATAGGAAACAGCATCCAGCCCGGCGATGGCCGGCGCGGAGCTCCGGGTGCCGGTATTGATAAAAACCTGCGCGGCCTTCAGCAGCCGCTCTCCGCCGCCGCGCAACATGACGCGAATCTGCCGGGGACCGGTAAACGAAGCTTCGCCCCGGATGAGCTCAACGTGCGCCGTTTCCAGCCTCTTTTCTCTGCCGGCGCGAAAGCTGCTGACAATGGAGCGCTTTCTCTCCCGAACCCGCCCCATATCGATAACGATGGGGCCGACATCGACGCCATAATCAGCACCGCGACGAGCGAGGTAAGCCACGCGCGCGCTGGCCACCATGGTTTTGGTGGGAGTGCAACCGCGATTGATACAAGTACCGCCAACGTCCTGGCGCTCGATGAGCGCGGTCTTTTTTCCCGCCGCAGTGAGCGCTCCGGCGAGGGGATTCCCACCCTGCCCGGAGCCGATGATGATGGCGTCAAAATCCTCGGTCGTACCCGCGTCCGCACTCATGTACCAGCACCTCCAAAACAAACACTATGATGCCCGCAAACAAGAGGTGGGTCTAAGGTTTCACTTCCGGGCTTTCACTACCGGGACAGGAGCAGAGAGAAGGGCAGCCATGGTTCAACCATGGTTGCCCAGCGAAGAGATGTCAAACCAGCAACGGTTGGCTAGTGGGGTGAGTTGGCCTGGCTGACCTGAGTTTCGGGCGCCAGGGTAAGTGCATCCTGCAGGCGGAAAGTGACCACCGACTCGGCCGGAATCGATAGATCGCGGTTGCCGGTAAAGGCTGCGCCCAGAGCTCCCGCACCGCCGCCAGCCAGACCGCCGACGAGCAGGCCGACCCCTCCGGTCGCCAACCCTCCAATCAGCATGCCCATGCCCGCACCGCCGCCGATGAAGGCCGCACTCCGCTTGCCCTTGCCTTTTTTGGTCCGGGCCAGGTTGCTGGTATCAATCCGATAGGGGGTACCGTTGACGTCCAATCGGGTGAGGGTCAACGCCAGGACAGATTTTCCTTTGAACTTTCCACGCTTGTGGGCTACCAGAACCTCCCCGCTGGCACCGGAGCCGGAGGGCACAGCCACACTATTGCCTTCTACCACGGGCTCGGCCAGGACCCCGCTAAACCGATCCCCTGACTCCGTGTGTTTAACGTCGATGGTCTGATTCAGACGCACTTGCAACCGGGTGCCGCGGGGAAGGATCAGCGCGGGTTGGGGTGCAGGTTGGGGAGCGGGTGCTGGGGCAGATGCGACTGATGCCGGATTAGCCGCGTTCGCGGGGCCGGCAGGAGCGGTACTGGCCGCGTTCGCCGGGTTGGCGCCGGGTGCCGCGGCCGGTGTTTGCGCGGCCGGCTGGGGGCTGGTCTTGTTGGTGCATCCGGCAAGCGTCCATGACAATGCGGAGGCTAGAATCGTGAACGCGGCAATGGATCGCCAGCGATTGGGGGAGTCATTCATCGGGAGCGCCTCAAAGGCAAAGCGTACCGCGAACCGCCCGGCTACCGATGCGACACTTTAGTGTTAGTAGACTGAGATGGTTATGAGATCGCGGCTTCCGCTGGCTATCCTCGTTCTGGCGCTGATATCGGCCCCGTTGGCCGCGCCGCTGCTGGCCGCGACCCACCCTGTGATGGCGTTGCTCATCCGCGATTTCTTCTCCCGCCTCTGCCACCAGGATCCAAGCCGAAGTTTCGTGGTGGATGGATCGCCGGTAGCGGTCTGCGTGCGTTGCCTGGGTATTTACTGGGGGGTCGCGGCGGGGATGGTGTTGAGGATGAAAAGGGCTCGTAGCCTGCTGGCGATGGCGATGCTGCTGAATGTGCTCGATGTCGCTAGCTCAGCTCTGCATTTGCACGGCAATCTGCCGCTCACTCGGTTTTTGTTGGGGTTGCTGCTTGGAGTGGGGGTGGGCGCACTTCTTTTCTCGGCGCAGGGACCGGCGCGGGTAAGGCTCTTTCCTAAAGGGGATACGTCCAACTAGAAAGGGGATCGCTGGAGAGCAGTGGTATTCCCGAAGAGAAACTGCAGATCCCTCCGCTACGGTCGGGATGACAAACAGAGGGTTGTTATTTGCCTGAGAGCCGGTCAGTCGGATGGGTAGAATGTGAAAACTCTGACCAGAGGAACCGGATAGTGGCGGAGAAGCTGCACATCCTGCTTTAGAGGCTGCGGGGAAAATCGTACCCTCAGCGGCTAAAGCCGCACTCGTTTCAAAGTAGTTATGTACGGCCTAAAGAGTGTGTGTGAGAATCCGATTTCTAAACTCCGGTCCCGCAGAGCCTGCCCTGAGCTTGTCGAACGGGGACGTCTGAGCTTAGCCCAGGACGTTAGTCCCACAAGCGTTAACCTATTTGGGGTGTTTTTCTTCAAACCTCCCACAAAAACGTCATCCTGAGCGAAGCGCCTCACAGATTTATCGCGTGATAGAGCGCTTGGGCGCGGAGTCGAAGAGCCTGTCCTGAGCGTAGCCGAAGGAACCCCGAGGGCGCTTATCTTGTTCATGCTGTTTGGAGCTTTTCGACTACCCAAGCCCGAGAACAGGATGCTTGCTGCGGTACGCACTGGATGGTCACGGGTACATCTCTTCATGCACTGTAATCATCTTCCATACCCAGGTCTGTCCAAGATCTTTGAACTCGGGATGGATAGT